>JBAUAY010000633.1:0-12430 GCA_049676235.1 Streptosporangiaceae bacterium | reverse complement strand
GCGCCGGCCCGGGCGCTGTGGCGCATCCGCGAGGACGGCACGGGCCTGGGTGGCCGTACCCCGGCGGGCGCGCCGGCCTGGCCCGGCTGGGAAGACGCCGCCGTCCCGCCCCGGCACCTGGGCGCGTACCTGCGCGATTTCGCCGCGCTGATGGCCGAGCACGGCCTAGACGGCCTGACCTTCGGGCACTTCGGCGACGGCTGCGTGCATATCCGCATCGACTTCCCGTTCTCCACCGAGCCAGGCCGTTACCGGCAGTTCGTCGTGGCCGCGGCGCGACTGGTGGGCAAGTACGGCGGCTCGATGTCCGGCGAGCACGGCGACGGCCGCGCCCGCGGCGAACTGCTGCCCGCCATGTACTCTCCCGAGGCCATCGACACCATGGCCACGGTCAAGGCCATCTTCGACCCGGGCAACATGTTCAACCCTGGCGTGCTGGTCGACCCGGCGCCGCTGGACGCGGACCTGCGCGTGCCGCAGGCCCGCCCGCTGCGCACCGGACTGGGTTTCGCCTATCCGCACGACGACGGTGACCTGTCTGTTGCCGTGCACCGCTGCGTCGGCGTGGGCAAGTGCCGTGCCGACACCACCGCCAGCGGCGGGGTGATGTGCCCGTCGTACCTGGCTACGCGGGATGAGAAGGACTCCACCCGCGGCCGCTCGCGCGTGCTGCAGGAGCTCGCGAACGGCACGCTGGTCGAGGACTTCCGCTCGGCGGAGCTGGCCGAATCGCTTGACCTGTGCCTGTCATGCAAGGGCTGCTCGTCGGACTGCCCGGCCGGGGTGGATATGGCGACCTACAAGGCCGAGGTGCTGTACCAGCGGTACCGGCACCGGCTGCGTCCGCCGGCCCACTACTCGCTCGGCTGGCTGCCCCGCTGGGCCCGGCTGGCCTCGCGCGCGCCGGGACTGGCGAACGCCGCGCTAGGCAACCCGGCGCTGGCCGGCCTGGCCAAGCGGCTGGGCGGAATCGACGCCCGCCGCCCGCTGCCGCAGTTCGCCGCGCAGAGCTTCCGGGCCTGGTTCGCCGACCGTCCCGCCCCGGCCGGGGCTCCGGTGCTGCTGTGGGTGGACACGTTCACCGACTACTTCACCCCCGAGGTCGGCCAGGCCGCCGTGCGGGTGCTCGAGGCAGCCGGCTACGCGGTGGAAATCACCGGCCAGCCCGTGTGCTGCGGCCTGACCTGGATCTCTACCGGCCAGCTGGACGGCGCGCGCAAGCAGTTGCGGCGCAGCGTGCAGGCCCTGGAGCCGGCGGTGCGGGCCGGCACCCCGATCGTCGGCCTGGAACCTTCGTGCACCGCCGTGCTGCGCGGCGAGATCGCCGAACTGCTGCCCGCAGACCCGCGCGCTCGCCAGGTACGCGCCGCCACCCGTACGCTCGCCGAGTTGCTAGCCGGCACCGAGAAGTGGGCGCCGCCGGATCTGGCCGGCGTGCGCGTGGTGGCCCAGCCGCACTGCCACCACCATGCCGTCATGGGCTGGCACACCGACTCCGCGCTGCTCACCAGCGCCGGCGCCGAGATCACCGCGGTCGGCGGGTGCTGCGGCCTGGCCGGCAACTTCGGCGTCGAGCGCGGCCACTACGACGTGTCACGGGCCGTCGCCGAGACCGCCTTGCTGCCCGCGGTGCGCGACGCCAAGGACGCGGTGGTGCTGGCCGACGGGTTCTCCTGCCGGACCCAGCTCGACCAGCTCGCCCACGTCAGCAGCAGCCACCTGGCCCAGCTCCTGGCCAGCCGCCTATAACCATGTATCAGGCAGACGGCGGAACCCTCTGAACCAGCGACTGGAACAGGGGGGACCACCGTGGTCGCTATCCGCCCGCGCGTCGTAGCCGCGCTGTCAGCCGCCTTGATGCTGGCCACATTGACCGGCGCAGCCCGCCAGCCCGCCGTCAGCTATCCGGTTCAGGCTGCTTTCACGCCGCCGGGGCCGTATGCCACGACGACGGGAACGGTCACGGACGCCAGCGGCACGGTGATCTACGACCTGTTCTATCCGAGCAATTACGCCGCTGTCGGCGTCAAGAGCCCGATCGTGACGTGGGGTAACGGGACCGGCTCGACACCAGGTAAGTACTCGACCTTCTTGAGCCATCTCGCCTCCTACGGGTTCACCGTCATCGCCTCGACGCTGCCCAACACGGGCAGCGGCCGCGAGATCGACGCTGCCGCCCACTACCTGGTCGCGCAGGACACCGCCACGGGCAGCGTCTTCCAGAACCACCTGGACGTGAACGAGGTGGCTGCGGTCGGCCAATCGCAGGGCGCGACCGGCGCGGTCCGGGCCGCCACCAACGACCCAGCCCTGATCAAGACCGTCTTGACGTTCTCGCTGCCGAACCCGATCTGGGCCGCCCCTAACCCCGATTGCCCGACCGCCGCCGACTGCACGGCTGACCCCGCGTCGCTGACTCAGCCGGTCTTCTTCATTTCCACCCACGGATTCTGGGACTCGATCATCGCGAGCCCCGCCACCGAGACGAGCTTCTTCCTCAGCACCACCGTCCACGCCGCGCTCGGGATCATCCGCAACTCCGACGGGAAGCCGGCCGACCACGCCTCCATCCAGGACACCGCGGACGGCGGGAACCCCGGCGGTTTCCTCGGCTACGCCACCGCCTGGCTCGAATACCAGCTGCGCGGCAACGTCACCGCGGCCGGCGCCTTCGCCGGCGCGCACCCGGAACTGGTCTTGAATCCCAACTGGCCAGGCAGCATCACTAAGTGATGCGGCCCGGCGGACAACTGGTCTAGAGTCAGATACTCGACAAATAGAGTCTTTCTCTTCTGGGCCTACGGGCGAGCCACCGGGTCCCGAGATTGCCCTGAATGAGCTGGCCTTGTCCGCTAACATGAAGCGGCTGGCCGAGTTCGTAGCCGCCATTCTCGGGCCAGCCCTGGTCGCCGACACCGGTGCCCGGGGAACCTACGCGCGGGCGTCGGTGGTGCGCCGGGGTACCGGCTGGGCGGCGGAACCGACGAGGTCCTGAAGAACGCCATCGCGCAGCGGGTCCTCGGGCTCCCACGCCCTGCGTGAGGAGCGGATCATGGCCGAAAGCGACACCCTGGCTCTCAGCGAAGACCAGCACGCCCGGCAGCATACCCTGCGCGCCTTCCTGACCGACCATCTCCCGTCCGAGGCGCTGCGCGCCGCGCTGGAGACCGAGGTCGGCTACAGCCCCGAGCTACACGGCCGCCTGGCAGGCGAGCTCGGCCTGACGGCGCTGACGATCCCGAAGGAGTTCGGCGGCCTTGGCATGTCCCAGGTCGAGGCCAGCGTGGTGCACACCGAACTCGGCCGCGCCCTGTATCCGGGGCCGTTCCTGTCCAGCGCCCTGGCCGGCGGCGTGCTCCTGTCCGGCGACCGCGCGGCCGCCGAGCACTGGCTACCGTTGCTGGCCGACGGGTCGGTAACCGGGACCCTCGCCGCCGCCGGCGAGGCCGGGCACTGGTCGCCTGGACCGGACAGCGTCCGTGCCGAGCGGGCGCCTGGCGGCTGGCGGCTATACGGGCACCGGTGGTACGTCGTGGCGGGCCACGTGGCCGACATCGTCGTGGTCCCGGCCGTGACCGAGGCCGGTCTCGCGATGTTCCTGGTGGAGTCGAGATCCCTGGGGTACACCGCTTCCGGGCAGCTGGGCCTAGACCAGACCCGGCGCGTCTGCGTTACCGCCTTCGACGAGGCGCCGGCCGTGCTGCTCGCCCAGGGCGAGGACGCGGTGGCCGCGTTGGACCGGGCCGAGCGTGACTTCCTGCTCGCGACCGCCGCAGAGGCCGCCGGCGGCATCGGCTGGTGCCTGGACGCGACGATCGCGTACGCGAAGGACCGGGTGCAGTTCGGGCCGCCGATCGGCACCTTCCAGGCCGTCGCGCACGCCTGTGTCGACATGCTCGCGGAATTCCAGGCCGTCTCGGCGGCCGCCAGGTATGCCGCGATCGCGGCCGCGGACGGTTCGCCCGAGGCTCCGATGGCGGCTCACGTTGCCGCCCTGCGGGCCGGCGAGGCCTATCGCGCCGTAACCGAATCCGCCATCCACGTGTTTGGCGGCGTCGGGTTCACCTGGGAGCACGACGCTCACCTGTACTACCGCCGCGCGTGGTCGGCCGAGCGCCTGGCCGGCGGCCCGCAGGCGCACCGCGCGGCCATCTCCGATCTCGCCGACCTGTAAGAAACGGCCCGGCTGCTCAACCCCGGCTGGCGACTTCAACCGCGGCGGGCGACGCCGACAAGTCCCCAGAATTTCTGCGGGTCCTCGGGGACGTCATCGGGGGAGTCGGGGCGCCACTCCGGGAGGTAGACCAGGCCCGGTTCGATGAGATCGAAGCCGTCGAAGAAGCGGCTGATGTCGGCGCGCGAGCGGAGCGCGGAGCGGGCGGCTACCCGGCCTTCGTAGGCTTTCATGGTGGCCGATGCCAGCTCAGGTTTCGCGTCGCTGCAGGCCTGGCACAGGACGAGGTAGCTGCCGGGCGCGAGGGCGTCGCGCAGTCTCGCCACGATGCGCCATGGGTCGTCCTCGTCCGGGATGAAGTGGAGGACAGCCACCAGCAACAGCGTGACGGGCCGGCTGAAGTCCAGCAGCAGCTGAGTCGCGGGGTCGGCGAGGATTTTCTCTGGTTCGCGCAGGTCGGCCTCGATGACCGTGGCGGCGGGGTTGTCCTGGAGCAGCAGCCTGCTGTGGGCCACGGCGACCTCATCGGAGTCGACGTAGACGACGCGGGAGTCCGGGGCGATCTCCTGGGCGACCTCGTGCACGTTGCGCTCAGTCGGGATGCCGGAGCCGATGTCGAGGAACTGGCGGATCCCCGCCTGCCCGGCGAGGTAGCGGACGGCGCGTCCGAGGAAGGCCCGGTTGGCGCGCACCGCGGCACGCAGGGTTGGGTCCACGGCCAGCATCGCACGGGGCGGCGTCCTGGTCGGCGAGGAAGTTGTTGCTGCTGCCCAGCCAGTAGTCATAGACGCGGGCCGTGTTCGCCTTTCCGGTGTCAATTCCCGGCGGCACCCAGCCAGGCTCCACCTGATCACCTTCCCGTCATTCCAGCGTCGCTTATCTGACCCGTCGTTAGCCTAGAGGGGACTTGCGTCGTCGCGACCGCCCGCGGGCCGCCTGCCGCGTCCGGACGGGGTTACCGTATGTATGCGCGAGTCGCCAGTTCCTGGGTTCTTCTGGACCAACCGGACGGCTGTTAATAAGGTGATCCGCATTCACCATTGCTAATGGTGATCTTTATTCTCTGAAATGGGCTGATACCGGAGTAAGCGCACGTGACAACCGAGGGCAGTGGCGGGCTACCCGGTGGCCTGGCCCCGAGTACGGCGGTCTTCTGGCCCGCCTCGGGCCTTACCCTGAGCGAGATCGCCGGGCTGGTCCTGGAAGCGGCGGTGCCGCGGTTCGCCGATGCGGTGGCGGTGTTCGCCTTGGAGGGCCTGCTGGTCGGCGGGGAACCGGACGGCCAGGCCGTCGGCGAGCAGGTCATCGTCCGCAGGCTGGGCAGCCGGTATGCCCGGGCCGGCCACCCGGTGACCGATCCGGCGTTTGCGGCTGGGGAAGTGCTGGCCCTCGACGGCGACTCGCCGTGCTCCCGCTGCGTTCGCGGCGGCGGGCCGGTCATCTTCGGCGAAACGAACGGGCGGGTACTGGAACGGGCGGGCCACCGCGACGGCACTGGGGCCACTGGGGTCACCGGGATCATGCCCGGCTATTCCTCGCTCCTCGCGGTACCCATGACCGCTGGGCAGGTGGTGACCGGATTCCTGCTGTTTGCCCGCGGGCCGACCGCCCCGCCGTTCACTGCCGGTGATGCCGGGCAGGTGGCGGCCCTGGCAGCGCGGGCCGCGGACTGCATCGCCGGCGCCTGCCTGGTGATTGGCCAGCAGCGGGTGGCCGCGGTCCTGCGGCAGCGGCTGATCCCAGCCGTCCCGCGCGTCCCGGCCGGGATCGAGGTGGCCGCCCGCTGCCTGCCCGCACCCGGCCAGGTCAGCAGCGGAGACTGGTACGACATTCTCGCCTTGCCCGGCGGGCGGGCCGGGCTGATCGCCGGGGACGCGATGGGCCATGACCAGCAGGCCGCCGCCGCGATGGCGCAGCTGCGTGCCGTCGCGCACGCCCTCGGCGATCTTGACCTACCCCCAGCAGAAGTGCTGCGCCGGCTCGATCGGACCACGGCGGCCTTGGGCATCGTCACGTTCGCCACCTGCATTTATGCCGTCATCGACCCGGCCAGGCAGTCATGCGTCGTAGCGAGGGCGGGGCACCTGCCCGCGGTCATCGCCTGGCCTGACGGTACGACGAGCGCTCCTGACCTGCCGTCCGGCCTGCCGATCGGACTCGGCACCGCCATCTACGGCCAGCGCACCCTCCCGCTCCCGCCGGGTGCGATCCTCGCCCTGTACACCGATGGGCTGGTGGACACCCGGACCCGATCCTCCGACGAAGGCGTGCTTGAGCTGCGTTCGGTCCTGGCCGGCCAGGCCGGGTCCCTGGACGACGCCTGCGACCACCTCCTGCGGTCCCTGGCGCCACGCCGAGAAGATGACACCACTGTGGTGCTGGCCCGCATTCCGCCCGGGGGGCCATTGCCGCCGCCGCCCGTCGACCTGTGAATGCCGGGCTCCGAGGCTAGCGGACCTGGCCTGAGCCCACGGAACAGACTGTGATTCCTTCACGGATCTGTCGGCGGCACGGACGGGGGGCGGAATGCGGCGAAAGGATTGGTGATGATCAGGGTTCGGGCCGCGAACCGGTAGAGCGTAGCTGGCCTGCCGCCCAGGGGCGCGGGCCGGGCGGCGGCGGGCGTGGCCTCGATAACGCCGCGGCGGGTCAGGACCCGCTGCAGGTTCGTCGCCGAGACCGGATGGCCGACCGAGGCGGCGTAGATGTCCCGTAGCTGAGCGATGGTAAAGACATCGGGGGCCAGGGCAAAGCCGATGTTGGTGTAGGACAGCTTGGCCCGTAGTCGGTCTCGCCCCGATTCGGCGATCGACCCGTGGTCGAACGCCGTCGGCGGAAGGTCCTCGACGCAGTGCCATGCGGTATCACCGGGGATGCGCGGCTCGACGTCGGCGGATATCAGGGCCAGGTAGGCCGTGGCCAGCACCCGGCCCCGGGGATCCCGCCCCGGATCACTGCGGGTCTCCAGTTGCTCCAGGTGAGCGATATCGGTGAGGTCGACCTTGGCGGCCAGATGTCGCACCACGGACGTTCCGAGGCGCTCATGCGCGCTCAGCGGACCGCCCGGCAGCGCCCAGAGCCTCTCGAACGGCGGCGCGCCCCGTTGCCAGAGCAGGACGTGCAAGCTGTTGCGGCGAACCTGCAGGACCACGGCCAGCGCCTCGTGAGAAAACCGCTCGCCCGGCCCGGGCGGCGCGTCCGGAAGCCGCCCGCCTTCAGGTCCGCAAGCCTGCGGCTCACCTTCTGACACGTACGCATCTTCGGCCACGTACGCATAGTACTGAGTTACCCGGTTTTAGACTATGAGGCGAAAAGTGTTTTACACTCAAAGTCTAAAACCTCGGCAGGAGATAGGGGCAGATCATGACCAGTACTGAGGCGGCCCCAGGCCAGACCAGCAGACCGCAGGTCGGCGCGGATTGGGGGGCGGAGGTCCGGCGGCTGGCGGCGCAGCGCGATGCCGTGATCCTGGCGCACAACTACCAGGCCCCCGAGATCCAGGACATCGCAGATCACGTCGGCGACTCGCTGGCGTTGTCGCGCCTGGCCGCGGCGAGCACGGCGAGCGTCATCGTGTTCGCCGGCGTCTACTTCATGGCGGAAACCGCCAAGATCCTGGCCCCGGACCGGACGGTGCTGATCCCGGAATCGCGGGCCGGCTGCTCGCTCGCCGACACCATCACCGCCCAGCAGGTGCGGGAGTGGAAGGCGGAGCATCCCGGCGCCGCGGTGGTCGCCTACGTGAACACCAGCGCCGAGGTCAAGGCCGAATCCGATCTGTGCTGCACCTCGGCTAACGCGGCGCAGATCGTGGCGTCCATCCCGGCGCACCGGGAGGTCTTGTTCCTGCCCGACCAGTTCCTCGGAGCCTATGTACGGCGTGTCACCGGCCGCGCCAACCTGCATATCTGGCTCGGCGAGTGCCACGTGCACGCCGGGATCAGCCCGGCCGAGCTGCGCCGCAAGGCCAGCGCCGAGCCTGCCGCCGAGCTGTTCATCCATCCCGAATGCGGGTGCTCGACCGCCGCGCTGTGGCAGGCGGGGGAGGGTGACCTGCCACCCGACCGCACCCGGGTACTGTCCACCGGGGGCATGCTCGAGGCCGCTCGCACGACCACGGCACCTACGGTGCTGGTGGCCACCGAAACCGGCATGCTGCACCAGCTGCGCCGGGCCAATCCCGCTGTGCGCTGGGAGCCGGTCAACCCGGACGCCGTGTGCCGGTACATGAAGATGACGACACCGGCCGCCCTGCTGCGCTGCCTGCGCGAGGGCGTAACGGAAGTAACCGTCCCCCCCGACGTGGCCCGCCGCGCCCGCCGCGCCGTGCAGGCCATGCTTTGAGCGGGCCGGAGCTCCGCCACCTGCCATGGTCGCAGACGCACTGGGAACGCGAAGCCGATATCGTGGTCGTCGGATCTGGGGCAGCAGGCGTAACCGCGGCCCTGACCGCTGCCCGGCACGGCCGCGACGTGCTGCTGCTCACCAAAGAGGAGGACTTCGGCGGTGGCGCGACGCCTTTCGCCCAGGGCGGCCTGGCCGCCGCGATCGGCCCCGGCGACGACCCTGGCCTGCATGAGAGGGACACGATCGAGGCGGGTGCCGGCCTCTGCGATCCGGCCGCCGTGGCGGCGCTGGCATCGCAGGCCCCCGGCGAAATCGCGCGCCTGGCCGGGCGTGGGGCCCGGCTGGAGCAGACGGCGCTCCATCTGGAAGCTGGGCACAGCCGCAAGCGGATCGTGAACGCGGGGGGCGACGCGATCGGCGCGGAGGTTAACCGGGTACTCCTGGCTGCGTTGCTGGCCAGCCAGGTTCGGATCCTCGCCCGCTGCGTCGCCGTGGACGCCCTGGTCGATGACGGTGGCTCGGTCGGCGGCGTGCTGGCGGGGATTCCCGGCGACGACGGGGCACTGCGCGTGGGCACGGTGACCGCGCGCGCTGTCATCCTGGCCACCGGTGGCCTCGGCCAGGCCTACGCGACCACTACCAATCCGGCCGGGCTGACCGGCGACGGCCTGGCGCTGGCCGCCCGGGCCGGAGCGGAGCTACGAGACCTGGAGTTCGTGCAGTTCCACCCGACGGTGCTGTGGCAGGAATCGGCGCGGGGCCAGTGCCCCCTCATCACCGAGGCCTTGCGCGGGGCTGGGGCCGTGCTGGTGGACGTGGCGGGCCGGCCCGTCATGGCCGGGCGTCATCCGCTCGGCGACCTGGCCCCCAGGGACGTCGTCTCGTCGGCCATGCAGCAGCGGATGTCATCGGGGGACGGGCCAGGCGATCACCTCTGGCTCGACGCCACCGCGCTGGGCCGTGCCGCGCTGGAGCGAGACTTCCCCACGGTGGCCGCCCTGTGCCGGGCGCGCGGGATCGACCCGGCCACCGAACCGATCCCGGTCGCGCCCGGCGCGCACTACGCCTGCGGCGGCATCCGGGCCGACATGGCCGGGCGGACCTCGGTCTCTGGGCTCTACGCCGTCGGGGAAGCCGCATCGACCGGCGTGCACGGAGCCAACCGCCTCGCGTCCAATTCCCTGACCGAGGCCCTGATCACGGGCCGGCGCGCCGGGGAACTGCTCGGGCAGGACCTGCCTGAGCCATCAGCCGGCCTGCGGCTACCTCCCGCCGGCCCGGGGGTGGATCCCGCTGTCCGGCCGGTCCTGGCCGCGGCCATGTCGCGGGACGCGGGGGTGCTGCGCGATCACGAAAGCATGGAATGCCTCCGGCAGATGCTGGGTCAGGCCCCGCCCGCCAGCAAAGGGTCCGCGGGTCTGGACCTGGCCACGGTCGAGGCGACCAGCCTGCACGCGGTCTCGGTCCTGGTCGCGGTGGCCGCCCTGGCCCGCGCGGAGAGCCGAGGATGCCACCGGTGGCGGAACGCACCGCCTGTTGTGTCATCCGCCCGGGCCCGCCATACCGTGGTGCGCGTGGAGGCGGGCCAGCCGTGGGCGGCCCGGTCAGCAGCCGAGGTCGCCGCATGACACTGAACACGATGATCTCCGAACGATTGCTCGCCGCCGGCCTGGATCCCGAAGACACCGAACGGGTGGTCCGCGGCGCGCTCGAGGAGGATCTGCGTTACGGACCCGATGTGACGTCGGCCGCAACCGCCGTGCCGGGCGCGCGGGCCGTAGCCGGCGTCGTGGCTCGCGAACCCGGCGTGCTGGCC
The DNA here is from genome assembly GCA_049676235.1 of Streptosporangiaceae bacterium. Classification (GTDB taxonomy): domain Bacteria; phylum Actinomycetota; class Actinomycetes; order Streptosporangiales; family Streptosporangiaceae; genus Palsa-504. Next base: position 2,093 of record JBAUAY010000633.1, on the reverse strand, counting down.
GGCCTTCCGGTCGTCCTCGCCGTCCTAGATGCCGCCGGGATCTGGCCGGGGGCGGTTCCGGGATCTTCGGGGGCTTTCGGGGCTTTGGGGGCCTTCGGGGCCGAGCCGATGCGCGCGGACGGTGACCGGATCGACGCAGGCACCGAAGTGCTGCGGATCCGGGCCCCGCTGAGAGAACTACTCGGCGCCGAACGAACCCTGCTCAACTTCCTCACCCACCTGTCTGGCATCGCCACCGCGACCAGGGCCTGGGCTGACGCCTTGTCAGGCACCGGATGCGCCGTGCGGGACACCCGCAAGACCACCCCGGGCCTACGCCAGCTCGAGAAGTACGCCGTGCGCTGCGGCGGCGGCGTGAACCACCGGATGGGACTCGGCGACGCCGCGCTGATAAAGGACAACCACGTGCTAGCGGCGGGCGGGATCACGGCGGCGATCGTGGCCGTGCGCACCGCCGCGCCCGGGCTGCCGCTTGAGGTGGAATGCGACACCCTGGCCCAGGTCCGCGAGGCCCTGGACGCCGGCGCGAGGCTCGTCCTGCTCGACAACATGGACCTGCCCGATCTGCGCTCCGCTGCGACCATGGCGCGCGGGTATCCTTCGGCGCGTCTGGAAGCCAGCGGAGGGCTGCGGCTGGAGGCGGCCAGAGCCGTGGCGCAGACGGGCGTCGATTTCGTCGCCGTCGGCGCGCTCACCCATTCAAGCCCCGCGCTCGACCTAGGACTGGACCTCCTGGACTCGTGCCCTCCGCAGTAACCTCGTCGCGGTCCCGAAGGAGTAGCCACCTCACGGCCGGCCGGTCGCGGGCGTCTTCTTCATGCAGAACTAGCTGCAGAGGGAGGCCGATCATGACGGCAGATACTGCTGGGGTCGCGGTTACCGAGCATACGGTGGTCGCGACGCGACTGGGTGAACTGACGGTCGTTCGGGACGGAGGCTCGCTGATCGGGCTGTACTTTCCGCGCCACTGGCCCAGGCCTGATCGCGCGACCTTCGGCGCCCGGACCGACCGGGGATTCGAGGAAGTCGCGCGGCAGCTTGATGAATACCTGGCCGGCGAGCGGAGCACCTTCGACCTGCCGGTTGAGGCACGCGGCACCGAGTTCCAGCGCCGCGTGTGGGATCTGATCACGCTTGTGCCCTACGGGCAGACGACCACCTACGGCGACCTTGCCCGCCGCCTGGGTGAGGATGTCAGTCCGCAGGACGTCGGGGCGGCGGTGGGCCAGAATCCGCTGTGCATCCTGATTCCTTGCCACCGCGTGATCGGAAGCACGGGAAAGCTGACCGGCTACGCGGGTGGCCTGGCCCGCAAACGAGCCCTGCTGGAAATCGAGCAAGGAGGATAGCGCGGGTACGGCGGGCGGGAAATTCCCGCCCGCCGTCTCACAGAGGCGGCCCTGGCACGCGTCTTCGGTGTGAGCGCTCCGGAAGGGAGCGGCAGACCACCGCTAGCAGGAAAGGCACGATCCATGTCGATCGAGGAGAACAAGGCCATTGTCGGGCGCTGGTTCACCGAGTTCTGGGGCAAGGACTTCAATCCGGCCGTCATTGACGAGCTCGCCGCCCCCGGTATCCGTTTCGAGTACTCGCTGCACGCGCCGTGCCGTGGACGCGAGGAGGTTCGCGCCTTCGCCGCGAAGTTCCGTTCGGCCTTCCCGGACCTGAACTTCTGGGGCACCGCCGACCTGATCGCTGAGGGCGACTACGTCGTCGGCCAGTGGGAGGGCGGCGGCACGCACACCGGCGACGCGTTCGACGACATGCCGGTCGGCTCGCTGCCGCCCGCCACCGGCAAGACGATGCACTTCACCGGGACCAGCATCCTCAAGGTCGAGAACGGCCTCATCACGGAGGAAATCGGCCTCGACGACGGAGTCACGGTCCTGCAGCAGCTCGGCCTGATCACGGCGGCCTGACCCTCGCGTGGTGGAAGGCCGTAGACGCCGCGGACTCGGCGAGAATTGATGGTCACGTCGATCTCACGAAAACCAGCGGCACGGCGTCTACAGGACATGATGGGCAAGCAACCGTTTGAGGCGGTCGTCACGCAGCACGGGGCCACCGTACTGCGGGTCTGCCGGGCCGTACTC
>JBAUAY010000632.1:0-4537 GCA_049676235.1 Streptosporangiaceae bacterium | reverse complement strand
GCACCAGGAAGACGGCGATACCCGGCGCGAGCGCCGCCGCCGCCTGGAGGATGCCGAATACGGCCGCCGCGCCCACGATGGTCCGGGTCCGGGTCCGGCTGGCGGCCCCGGCCAGCACCGCGCCGGCCGCCGACCCGAGCCCGAGCACGATATTGAACAGCCCGTAGGTGCTGGCGTCGCCGCCGAAGGTCGACTTGGCCATCGCGGTGAGCACGACCGGGAAGTTCAGGCCGAACGTGCCGAGCATCCCCACGAGGAAGATCGTCCACAGCACCTTGGGTCGCCCGCGCACGTACCGGACCGCCTCCCGGACCGTGCCGCGAGCCCGGGCGGCGGCCGGGGCAGGCCGCAGGTCGGCCGGGCGCAGCATGAGCAGGCCGATGGTGGGACCGATGTAGCAGGCGGCGTTGACCGCGAACACCCAGCCGGTGCCGACGCTGACGATGAGCAGGCTGGCGATGGCCGGCCCGATCAGCCGGGTTGCCTGGAACACGGCGGCGGTCAGCGAGATCGCGGCGCGCAGCCGGTCCGCGGGCACCACCTCGGTGACGAATGACTGCCTGGCGGGCACGTCGAACGCGAAGATCATCCCGCTGACCAGCGCGAAGGCGTAGACGTCGGCCGCTTTCGTCACGCCGGCGATCGTGAGGACCGCCAGCGTCGCGGTAGCGGCCGCATTCAGCGTCTGGGTGGTGAGCAGGATGCGCCGCTTCGGTATCCGGTCCGCCAGCGCCCCGGCCTGCAGGCCGAACAGCAGCATCGGCAGGAACTGCAGCGCCATCGTGATGCCGACGGCGGTCGAGCTGTGCGTCAGGTCGAAGATCAGCCAGTCCTGGGCGATGCTCTGCATCCAGGTTCCGGTGTTGGCCAGGCTCTGGCCCAGGAGGTAGATCCGGTAGCTGCGCGAAGAGAGGGCCGCGAAGGCGCCTCCCGGTGGCCGATTCATCTCGGCGGTCGTCACTGAGGGGCCTTCCTTGGGTCGCCTTGTCTGCGTTGTCAGAAACATTCTTTGGCCAAAGCGACATATATGGAACGGCAATGATTTACCTAACAGTTATTATGAAACGTCATGACTGGCTACGACCCGCAGCTTCTTGCCACCTTCCTCGCCGTCGAGCAGACCGGCAGCTTCACCCGCGCGGCAGCCCGGCGCGGCCTCCAGCAGCCGACCGTCAGCCAGCACATCCGCCGCCTGGAGAAGCAGGTCGGCCGGACCCTGGTGCTGCGCGACACCCACTCGGTGTCGCTGACCGCCGACGGCGAGGCCATGGTCGGCTTCGCCCGCAATATCGTCGCCGCGTCCGAGCAGGCGGCCGCCTACTTCAGCGGCGACCCGCCGAGCGGACGGCTGAGAATCGGCATCGCCGACGACCTCGCGCTCACCCGGCTGCCGCAGATCCTGCGCGACTTCCGCCGGGATTACCCTCTGGTCGATTTCGACCTCCGGGTGGACCAGAGCGGACTGCTGCACCAACGGCTCGAAAGCGACCGGCTCGACGTCTTCATCGGCAAGCGCCCCAGCGGGGAACAGCGCGGCCAGCTGGTCAAACGGGACCGCCTGGTGTGGGTCGGCACGCCAACGACCAAGCTTGACCTGGGCAAGCCGCTGCCGCTGGTCGTCTACCCCACGCCGAGCATGACCCGCACCGAGATACGCAGCGCACTGGACCGCGCCCGCCTGCCGTACCGCACCGCCTGCGTCTGCCGCGGCGTCAACGGCCTGATCGGCGCGGTGGCGGCCGGCATCGGCATCTCCGCCATGGCCGCCAGCCTGGTGCCCGCCCAGCTTGCGACCCTGGGCGCCGGGCACCGGCTGCCCGAGCTCGGCACGATCGACCTGATGCTGCTCACCAACCCGCGCACCGACCAGCGGCCGGCGGTCCGCGCGCTCATCGCCGCGGTGCTGTCAAGCGGCTCCCGGTCGCTGACCGCCTACCAGGACGACCCGACGGCCACAGGATCCTGACCGCGCCAAAGCCGGTCCGCGCCGCGCCAGGAGGTCGAAGTAGTCCTCTCCGTCGGCGAGGCCCTCCAGCCCTTCCCGGATGATGCGGAAGAAGGGGCCGTCGGCACCGAAGTTCGAGCGGTCGCTGGTGTACATGGTCACTTGTCTTCCGGAGTGCTCCAGACAGCGGCATTGCGCCGGGCGAATGCATCGAAGCTGGCTGGCGCCCGGCCAGTGACGGTCTCGACATGGCCCGTGGGCTGGGACCCGTCGCCGCCGATGATGGCACCGGTGAGCCAGCGAAGCAGGCACGCCCACTACTTCACCGCCTGCCTGCAACGGGACGGATTCCGGGGTACGCCAAACCGCGCTCCGGCCAGCGACTCCGACCCAGCCGCGCCGTCCCCGGTCCTAGCCGCGACCGCAATCGTCTCGCCGGCAGTACCCGACTGGCTGCGCTGGATGTCGTTGTCGAACATCTCGCTTACCAGCAGCACGGCCTCCTCCCCAGACCTATGCCCAGGGCGGGGCACCGAACTCACGAACGCGCGGGCAGCGCCCGCTCCGCCCGGTCGGCCACCGTCACGCTCTCCCGCATCGCCAGCCTGGTCACCCTTCCGGCCCCGGCCGCCGGACGGACACGCCGGGATGCACGCCCGACTCAGCGGCGCGCATCAAGCCGGGACACGCCGTCAGCGCGGCCCGTCCGTGGCCGTCCGTGGAAAGCCGACGGTGCACACCGACCGTCCTAGCGGCCCGACGCTGTCCGCTATATGTCCGTGGACACCGCGACACAGCGGTCCACAGCGGTACAAGGTGACACACGGCGGGACAAGAAGAAACGACCCGGATAGCCAAGGATCCGCAGCTATCGGGCGGTTTTCCCAGGGTGTGGCAGGTGTTGGGTTCGAACCAACGTAGGCTGAGCCGACGGTTTTACAGACCTCCGTCCTCCGCCGCGAGTTACATGCCGTCTGACTTGCGCATACGCTGTTCTAGGCGACGTTTCGATGCGATCGCTCCGCCATGTGTTTCTTGCGCTGCGGGTTAGAAGGCCCGACACGCACGGACGGGGCGGGCACGTCCACGGACAGCGACCGGGGGAGCGGTCCACTGACCATGCTGCCGAACTCGAAGAGCCCGCATACCGGCAAGGAGCCGGTAACGGGCAGCTTCCGGCCGCCGCCACCTTGACGTCAAGCTCGGCCAGCACCTGCTCAGCTAGGCCGCGCACGCCGCCAATGGCTCCCCCGTGCCGCCTCCCCGGTTATTTGACAGCGGCGGTTTGTGCCCTGTCTTCTGGGCTAAGCCGCAGTGTGGCAGCTGCGGCTTCGGCTGATACCATCCGCTCAGTGCCGCCTCCGCGCCCGTACTTGGTCTCGTAAGCCGCGCTGACGCCAGCGCGAAGTTCAGGCGTCCCCTCACCAACGTCCTCAACCTCGACATCGGCCTCCAGGCCCGGGACGCGGATGCGGGCCCGGCGCGAGGCCAATACGTGACCGAACCAACCGGTCTCACGCCGGTACCAGGTCCGCACGTAAACCAGCCCGCCCGTACTCACCGCCCAGATCGGCACCCACCGGCGCAGCGTCCCGTCGGCACGCCTGCTGGCAATCTCCAGTTCGCGCGCGGCATTAATCTCCTGCAGTTCCGCAGGACTCCACGCGGCAGTCATGGTGCGAGCTCTCCTCTCCGGCCTTTCACGGGCCGGTCAGGGCGGCTGGCCCTGCCGACAATGTGCGTAGCGCACCCAATGCCAATGGCAGGGTACTCGCCAAATGCACGCCCCTCCCCGGGAAGGCTCACCCGGATGCCGTGTCAAAGCACACCCGGCCGACGACCGGCCGCCGGCCTTGCCGCTCGGGCACCTTGACCGGCGGGATCATGGGCTCGACGACCTCCCGGATCTCGTCGCGCACCTCGAACACCGTCGCCACAGCCAACCTCCATAGTCGCGGTTGCGTCTCCGCGCCGGGAATCCGCCCGCGGCTACGCCAATCCTTGAGCCGACGTTAGTAACGGCGCGGATTTATGCCTTTAGCGTTGGACGCGGTTCAGCGACTCCGACAGCGACGCCGACCCGGACGGTGCGGGGGTCGCGGTCATGCGTCGCGCGCGCGGCTCGCCGGGATGCGCGATGAGCTCAGGCGGTCCACGAGCAATCCGCAATGAGGCCGCGTTGACTGGAGAGGGCCTCGAACGTGGCGTGGTCCCTTGCGTGGGTGCGGGGGGCAAGCCCGTCAGCGGCAACGACGAGGCCGTTGCCACGCGCAGCTCATCCAGGTGGTCCATGCTCGTAGATGACACCGGATGTATTCTGCTCCCTGTGGGTCAGCCTGAATCACCATAGATGGGTCCTGACGCCATCGGGACAAGTTCTACTGGCCGAAAGGCCACATCCCCCGAGGAGCACCATGGACTCAGGTGATACGGCGCAGCGCAGCCTCGAACACTGGAGCGAGTCGGGCCTTCGCGAGATGGAGGAGTTCTACGTGCTCGCCACGGAGGACTACCGGCAACTCGCGCTCGCTGCTGACTGGGCGGCGCTTCTCGGTGAGCGCGCCCACCAGGGATGGTCGCTCCTCGATGTCG
>JBAUAY010000631.1:0-6422 GCA_049676235.1 Streptosporangiaceae bacterium | reverse complement strand
CAGGCGGCATCGCCGACGAGCACGACGCGGCCGACGGACCAGGACGTCATGTGCACCTGCGCGCAGGCGTCGAAGTAGAAGCCGGGGTCGGCCAGTGCAGAGTCGAGCAGTTCCCTGGTCCGCCAGGACGTCTGGTCCCCGAACACGTCGCTCACCAGCCGCTTGTGCACGGACGGGTCACGGTGATCGTAGTCCAGCGGCGCGGAGCGGAAGGCGAGGTACGCCTTGGCCTGCGCGTGGTTCCCCGACCGGTAGATCCCGGCCATGCGGCCCGGCGTGCTGAACATCGTGACCCAGCGGTCCTCGCCGAGCGCGGCGTCAGCGTTGGCGAAGGCGAAGTAGTGATCCTTGTGCCGGACGAACTCCTCCTCCGGCCCGAAGGCTAGCCGCCGCACGTGAGAGTGCAAGCCGTCGGCGCCGACGACCAGGACACCGCGGCCCGCGGGCGCCTTCTCAAAGGTGACGGTCACCCCGTCCTCGTCCTGCTCCAGCTCCCGGATGGAGTCGCCGAACAGGATCTCGGCGCCGGTCACCTCGCGCAGCAGCGCCACTAGGTCGCCGCGCATGATCTCCACCGAGCTGGGGTCCAGGTCCCGCATGTCGACGCGCGCGACGGGCCGGTCGGCGGCGTCCACGAACTTGATGCCGCGCACGTCGGCGGTCAGCGCGCGCACCCGCGGCATGATCCCCATCCGCTCCGCCACCTCGCGGGCGTCGCCCCGCACGTCCACCCCGGTACCGTCGGCGCGCAGCGCGGCGGCGCGTTCGACGACGGTGGGCTGGAACCCGTGCCGGGCGAGCCAGTGGGCCAGGGTCAGGCCGGCGATGCTCGCTCCGGAGATCAGGATCCGCTCGTTCACTTTGGGGTCTCCTCACGCTAGTCTTATATGAAACGTACATTCCACTTAATTATGTGGAAGGGGCATTCCAGTTGTCAACTCGAGCCGGGACCAGAAGCCGCGCTGACGCCGTGCGCAACCGCCAGCTCGCCCTGGACGCGGCCATGGCCCTGCTGGCCGTACCAGGCGCCGCCCTCACCGTCGAGGCCATCGCCAGAAAGGCGGACCTGGGCGCCGCGACCGTCGTCCGCGCCTTCGGCGGCAAGGATGCCCTCCTGGACGCCGCCGTTTCCCGCCTGCTCGAACCGGTCGTCCAGCGCGCCCGCGACCTGCTCGCCCAGACCACGCCCCACCAGGCCCTGCGCACCTTCCTCCGGGAGCTGATCGCCTTCCAGTCCGCCCACCACGCCATCAACGACCAGCTGGGCGGCCTTGACCTGCCCTCCACCGCCGCCCGGACCGCCGACCTGGTCGCGGCCGTGGAGGAGATGATTGACGGCGCACGCCGCGACGGCGCGATCCGTACCGACCTCGACCCCGCCGTCGTCACCACGCTCATCACCGAGACCGCCCATGCCATCGCGCGCGCCAGGCCCCCGTCCCAGAACCTGGCCGACGCCTACCTGAGCGTCCTGCTCGACGGCCTGCGCCCTGCCCCCTGACCGCCGCCCGGCCCGCCCTCAACCGCGCGGCGCGAACTAACGCAGTCCAGAGCAACAGCACCGGCCACGCGCCGTGACGATGACGACAGCGCCAAAATGCTCAACTATCCGCGCCGACTCTGCCCGCGCTGCTCAACTACGCCCAACGCCCCAGCTCAGGCTGCTCAAGTAAATCCGTTCCCCACACGGACGGAGCGTGACCGCGGACGTGATGCGGCCACCGCCCGATGATCCGAAGGTGTGTGGACAACAGAAGATCGTGCGATGGCCGCTGGCCTCAGCGCAGACCTGGATCGCTGGCGGCAGGAATTCGATGAGCTGATGCTGCGGGTGGGTGGCAGGTTCGCCCGGGTCGAGCCGCGGCGGCGGATGGCCGGGTTCGTCCGGGGCCTGCTGGCCGGGCTGCCGCGGGTGAACTGCTGGTCGATCGCCGGGCATGCCGGCGAGGACGGGCCGCGGGGGATGCAGCGGCTGCTGCCGGCTGCGGTCTGGGATCAGGACGGGGTCCGGGATGACCTGCGCGAGTACGTGCTGGAGCACGTCGCGGACCCCGGCGCGGTCCTGGTCATAGACGAAACAGGCGACCTTAAAAAGGGAACGATGACGGTGGGCACGCAGCGGCAGTACACCGGCACCGCCGGGCGGACCGAGAACGCCCAGGTCGCGGTCTACCTCGCCTATGCCGCCCCGGGCGGGTCCGCGTTCCTCGACCGCGCCCGGTCCTGGACCGGCGACCCCGGCCGGTGCCGGACCGCCGGGGTCCCCGGCGACGTGGCGTTCGCGACCAAGCCCGCGCTGGCCCGGCAGATGATCGGCCGTCGCCGGGACGCCGGGACGCCGGCCGGGTGGGTGACCGCCGGCGAAGTTTACGGCCAAGACCCCAGGCTGCGGGCCGACCTGGCCCGCCGCGGCCTGGGCTACGTGCTGGCGGTGGCCAGGACCCACCCGGTTACCACGCCCGGCGGCACCTGCCCGGCGATCTCGCTGGCCCGGCGGCTGCCCGCCCGGGCCTGGCAGCGGATCTCGGCCGGGCCCGGCGCCAAGGGCCCCCGCTGGTATGACTGGGCCCTGATCGAGGTCACCGACCCGGCCGTACCCGACGGCACCGGGCCGCACTGGCTGCTGATCCGCCGCCGGATCAGCGACGGCGAGTACGCCTTCTACCGCGCCCACGCCCCCGGCCCGGTACCACTGGCCCAGCTGGTCCAGGCGGCCGGGTCCAGATGGAAGGTCGAGGACGGGTTCGCCGCCGGAAAGGAACTGGCCGCCCTGGACGAGCACCAGGTCCGCAGCTGGACCTCCTGGCACCGCTGGACCATCCTGGCGCTGCTCGCTCACGCGTTCTTGTCCGTCCTGGCCGCGACCCGGCCAGATGACAGCGGCCCGCACGATGATCAGCTGATCCCGCTGACCCGCCACGAGATCCGCCGGCTATTCACCGGACTGGGCCAGCAGCAAGCCGGACCGCGGCTGCAGCTGCACTGGTCCAGATGGCGGCGACGACATCAAGCCACCGCCCGAGCCTGCCACTACCGCCGACGAGCCCAAACACCCACATGATCACGAAGTGTCGCTGGAGTATTAAGCCAGCCGTCTGGCTGGCTTAGTGCGCGGGCGACGACGTCGATAATTGACTGTGCCTGCCACTCCTGCGCCGCCGCCGTGGACTCTTACCGTGCCGCGTGGCGCGCGTACCGAGGTGCTGGACAATCTCGCCGGACGCATGCGGGCCGGCGGCCTTGATGTGACGCGCCGCGGGCTGACCTTTCACCTGGAGCGCCGGGATAACCCTCCCCCGCTCCTGGTCGCCCTCGGCTGGCGGATGACCGCTGCCGGGCTGGTCGGCTCGGCGGAAGCGCTCCGTGACCACTGGCGGACCTGGCCGGGCGTCGCGCCGATCCTCAACCCGGCTGGGGTCGAGGCAGCGCTGCGGGAGTTCGAGGCGCGGCCGGCGCCGGCCAGCATGTTCCATCTAGCGGAGACGATGTACGCGGCTGAGGGCATCATGCTCGCAGCGGCAGGTGCCGATGATGTGGTCCGGCATGTCAGCCGGATCGCCGCCAAGCTGCTGCAGTGGTACCCGGGCGGGCAGATGCTCGCCTGGGGCATCAGCTACCAGCACCTTGCGGCGGGACGGCCCGGGCACATGCTGGCTGCTGCGTGCTCTGGCGGGTGGGGCTCGGTGCAGCGGGCGCTGCGCGATCACCGCGGCCCGCTGTGGTCCAGCGGCGAGGACATCGCCAGGTCCCAGCCGGCGGGCCTGTACCTGAACCTGGTCAACGGGTTCGATGTCCTCGGCGTGGCGGTGAACACGCTGCCGATCCGGTTCATCTTCGAGTTCGGGACCAACCTGAAAGACGCGAATCCGCTGGACTTCCTCGGGATCCGCTACGTCCACTCCGTCGCGGACGCGCACTATCTCTCACCGGATGCGCTCAGGGTACGCCCAGGGCCGCAGCCGGGCCTGTTGCAGCAAGACGCCCTCCGCGAATGGTTCGTGCAGCGGTTCAACGCGATCGCCGATCACCTGATCCGCATCGAGAACTTCCGCACCAAAACCGGCCAGATCCGCCCGGCAGCCATGCAGGAACGGTCAATGCACATTAACCGGATCCTCAACATCACCGCCCACCTGTTCGCCTCCCGCGAGACCGCTAGCCGGTTCTCGGACTTCTGGGACCTGGTTGATCTCTACGGGACCCTCATGGGCGGCCTGGACAAGGTGTTCGCCGAGCCGCACTGGCGCAAGGACATCCTCCCGGCGATGAGCACCCTTCCCGGGAACCTCGCCGACCTGTTCACCCAGTACGCCAGCGACCTGCGCAGCGAGTGGGTCGCTGAAGTAGCCGACGGCGTGAGCGACCCTGCCCGCCGGATGAAACAGGCCATCCGGACCGGCTCCGGGAAAGGCCAGCGGCTGACCCATGCGGCATTCTTCGCTAAGTACATGGACGTCCGGCGCAATACGCTCCACGGCTATGATCTCAGGCGCCCGGACACCCAGGAATTCCTCGCGATCCACGACGGCAGCCTGCCGCTGCGGCTCCCCGAATGGGGACGGCTGGAATTCATCGCCCTGCTGGCCAATCCCGGCCGGCTGATCGACCAGCTGTTCCTGGCGCGCTGACCCCGCATGCCGCCCCGGCGCTATCGGGACGAAGCGTCACGGGGATTGCTGCTGATCTTTCCCATGTGGCGCCTTCTGCTAGCGGCGCGTCGTGCTCGCTGACCGGTCCGATCTGCTGCTCGGCTGCGGTATTAGTTAGGCCGTGGAGAGGTCACCTGGCATGGGCCGCGGGCTGGAGTTCGAGCAATTCGTCAAGGACATCCTAGAACGCTCGCAGGACATCGGGCTGACGTCGTCGCCGGGCCCTTACGGCCCGGCAAACGATCTCGCCGTACTGCTGCTGCGGGACCAGCTGGCCGGCGTGCTCGGCTTCGACCCGCTGACGGCGGCCGGGATGGCCCGCTGGGGAGCCGAGCTGCTCACGATCTACGCCGGCGGGCTGGCCGCCACGCCGGGCGGCGGACCGGGACGACAGCCGGCTCCGGAGGCCCCGGGAACACGGGACGCGCGCGGCGGCTGCCGCCCGCATGACAGCTGAGAAGGAGGGAACTTTGCCCGCACGAACGGCATCACCTGGGCCCGCCGCATGGGCCGCCCGGCTGCTGCGGATGCGCCGGATCGTCCGCGCGCCGATCTGGCTGTACCGGGCACGGCTGGGGTTCGTGTTCGGATCGCGGCTGCTGATGCTCGAGCACACCGGCCGCAAGACCGGCATCCGCCGGCACGTCATCCTGGAGGCCGTCGGCCACCCGAACCCGGCCACCTACATCGTCGCGGCGGGCTTCGGCAGCCGCGCCCAGTGGCTGCAGAACGTCCGGGCCTGCCCCCGCGTCCGCGTCTACGCCGGTGGCCGCCGCCCGGTCCCGGCCACCGCCCGGCCACTGGACAGCCAGGAGACCGCGGCGGCGCTCACCGACTATGCGCGCCGGCACCCGCGCGCATGGGCGGCGCTCCGGCCGGTGTTCGAGTCAACGCTGGGCACCCGGATCGACCCCGGCGGGACCAGCCTGCCCATGATCGCGCTCGAGCTGGCCGACCAGCGGCACGGCGGCGCCGGTTAGCGACGCCCCACGCCTTCGAAGGGTTTGCCCTCGAACCGGGCAATGAACACAGCGTCCTCGCCGGCGAGATCCGCGATCAGGCCCACCTCTACGGCATCCTTGACCGAGTTCGCGACCTTGGCCTGGAGCTGGTAAGCGTGGAGAAAGATCCGGGGGGCTGCCCGGTTGGCGAGGAGACAGCGAGATGACCGGCACATGCGACGTGACCGACCCCTCACTGTGACCGCCTGTGGCAATCCAGCCGCCCAGATCGATGTCACAGATCGCCGGTGATCTGCAGGAGAGCGGGTGCGGTGGAATCCGGGGTCGCCGCTGCGGGAGCGCCAAGCTCGACATCACCTCACGCAGTCAGCTCGGCCGCGTGCTGCCCAGCGACGCGGCCGCCGTGTAGCACGGCCACTCCATCAATCCGGGCCAGGCCCTCACACTCGGTCTGGTTCGCCGTTCCTCGCCGCCCCCATCGTAAACGTGGCCAGCGGGGCGGAGCGGGATCGTCGCGGATAACTGATCTGACGATGTGCGGCCGGCTGGCGGTGGCCAAGCTAGCCCGTGAGCATGCAGCGGGCCTCCGCTGCGCACCCAGCCGAAAGGAACGTTTGAATGAGCATGAACTGGCTCGAGGGCATGGGCCACCAGATGGACGAGCCCGGCCGACCGCAGGCCATGGCCATGCCGGTCTTCGCGGGGCAGAAGCTGGTGGTCGTCGGCGGCAGCAGCGGGATGGGACGCCAGACCGCCGCGGACGTCGTGGCCGCCGGCGGCAGCGCCGTCATCATCGGCCAGGACCCCGGCC
>JBAUAY010000630.1:0-1639 GCA_049676235.1 Streptosporangiaceae bacterium | reverse complement strand
CCCCGACGGCACCACCACCGCCTGGAACCCCGATAAGACCAAGGTCCTGCACAGCCACAGTCCCCCGGTCCGGCCGGGGTGATACCCCGGACTGGCCTCCGGGCCTGGATCACTGGGGGATGAGCTCGTAGTGCATGGTGCGGTAGCGCATCAGGCGGTGAGCCGCCGGCACCAGGATGTCCTGCAGGACGCGGTGCCGGCGGGCCAGGGCCCGAGCGGCGACGCGTGCCTGCTCGCCGTCGAGCAGTGTGGCGCGGGCCCGGATGGCCGGGCCGGTGGGCTTGCCGCGCAAGGTGGCGGGGGCCGTCTGGACGGCAGGGTTGTGCCGCAGCCGTTTGGTCTTCCACGCCTTGTCGTAGGAGCGGAAGTAAGCCCGTTCGCCGTCGAAGGCCAGGCTCACCGGCGTCGCGACCGCCGTTCCGTCTCGCTTGTAGGTCGTCAGCAAAATCGTCTTCGCGTCCCTGATCGAGGCCAGGCCAGCGTTCATCGTCGCTCCTTTCGCCGGTGACTACTGCCTTGAGACCAAACGCCCCGTCAGGTTGTGACAGTCTCGCCGGGTCAGGGCGCAGACCACAGAGCCAGCAGTTCGGCGGCGCGGGAGCGCAGGTCGGGCAGACGTTCGGCGTACAGGGCGTACCAGACGGTCAGGTGCAGGCGCCTGAGCTGCTGGCAGACCGCGAGCTTGGCCGCGTCCACCGGCTCGCCGTAGGCGGCCAGGATGCGACGACCATCCAGCCGCTGGCTGGCCGTCGACGCGGCCAGGTCTCAGGCCACCGGACCGGAGCAGGTGTCCTCGAAGTCGTGCCAGACCCATCCGCTGCCGGTGGCCATCAGGTTGCCGGCGCCGGCGTCACCGTGCAGCGGCTGCGCGGGGTGCGGGTCGAGTTCGGCGGTCAGCCGGGCGTACGCCGCAGCCACGGCGGCGGCCTGGGCGGCCACCAGGATGGTCTGCGGCCGGGCCAGGAACGCCGGGATGTCACCGAGTGGCGCGAGCACCGGAGCCCGGCCGGGATAATCCCGCAGCGCGGCGTGCAGGTCCCGGAGCATCGACCCGATGGTGACCTCGCCGGGCAGCGCGTCGCCGGACGAGTCCACGTACTGCCAGAAGGACATCACCTGGCCATCCCCGTGGTACACGGTGGCGGGCACCTCCGGGCTCGGCGCCACCACCGGGGCGCCGCGGCCGGCCAGGAACCGGGTGACGTCGAGTTCGCGCTGCAGCCAGGCCGCGGGTCCGGGGCGGACGGCGGGGGTGCTCGCGGCGACCTTGGCCACCACCGGCGCGGGTCTCAGGTACACGATCACGTTCGCGCCATCGGCCAGGATCACCGGGTCGATGCAGCGCACGCCCAGGCGGGCGGCCACCTTGACGGCGGCCTCAGCCGCCGTCAAGGCCAGGGCCGGGGCTATGGTTCCGCCAGCGCGGCACGGGCGCCCCGCGCGGCGCTGACCGTGGTGACGGTCGCGGCCACGACGACCAGCGCCAGGTAGATACCCGGGATGGCGCCGTGATGGTAGCCGGCGAAGTCTCGCGCCCACAGGCACAGGCCGACGACGGCGACCACGATGGCCGCGGCCGCCAGCGCCATAACCCAGGCGGCCAGGCCAGCCGCGGCCGCGGCCAGGCGCAGTGCTGGCC
>JBAUAY010000629.1:0-8822 GCA_049676235.1 Streptosporangiaceae bacterium | reverse complement strand
CACCCGGGGCGTGCCGGACGTCGCCGGGGATGCCTCGGGCCCCACCGGCATGGCTCTCGCGTTCGGCGCGCCAGGCGGCAGCTACGAGCTCATCGGGGCCGGCGGCACCAGCGCCGGCGCGCCGTTCTGGGCCGGCCTGATCGCCCTGGCCGACCAGGAGGCCGGCCACCCGCTCGGCTTCGTCAACCCCGCCATCTACCGGATCGCCCGCGGCCCGCGGTACCACCAGGCGTTCTACGACACCACCACCGGCAACAACACGGTGGTCTTCAACGGGGTCACGATCACCGGCTACCAGGCCAGACCCGGCTGGGACCCCGTCACCGGCTGGGGCACCCCCGACGCCCAGGTCCTCATCCCCCTGCTGGCCCGCTGAGGCACCGCGACGTGTCCCGCGCTTCGGGGCCATTGCCCCGGGTAACCCGGACCATCTGCCGGCCGGTCAGTGACCTGCTCCGCACATGGAACCGCTGACCGTCAGAGGAGGACATCGTGCCCCCGCCGACAGGTCCAGTGTGTGCGCGTCCAGGTTCCGGCGCGCTCCTGGTGGCACAGGCGGCTAGTCGATGAGCGCTGCCAGGAGGTCCGGGTGGAACGTGCCGGCTTGCTGGTCGTAGACGGCGAATATTGGCGCGAAGGACCAGATGCCCCAGGGGATGCCGTGTTCTTCGGCGAGTCGGCGGTTGAAGCGGGTCCACCGGACGCGGCTGGCGATGTCAGCGTTATTCGTAGTGCCGAACTCGCCGAGGAACAGTAGCCGGCCGGTTGCCCGGCCCCAGCCGGCGACCTGGGCGAACCCGGTGCGAAGTTCGGCCTCTTGGGCGGGTGTCTGATCCCAGGTGGTGCCGAGCCAGTCGTGCGGGTTACCGAATATGTGGTCCTTGCCGAGCCACATCTCCCCCTGCATGGTGAAGGTGATCGGCCAGTAGTGGTGGATGCCGACGATCAGGTTGTGCTCGTCGTGGGGTAGTGACAGCTCGCCGAGGAAGCGGGCGTTATTCATGGTGCGGGGGCCCAGCAGGATCGTCCGCTGCTGGTCGTGTTCCCTGACGGCGGCGATGAGTTCGGCGGCGGTCTTGTTCCAGATGTTGTCGAGTGCCTGCCGCGGCTCGGCGAGCGGTTCGAGGATGAGCTCCGTGCCGCGGCCGGCCAGCGCATCGGTTAGCCGCGCGACCGTGGCCAGCGTGGTGCCGAGGTGCGCCTGCGGTTCGGCGAGCAATTCGGGATCGGGGTTGTGGGCGATCACGACGGCGAGACCGAGGTCAGTCGCATCGTCGATGATCGCCTCGACGCGGTGCAGGATGGCCGGGTTCAGCCCGCCGGGCGGCGTACGGTGTGCGGCCAGGCCAATGAGGAGCCGGATCGCGGTGAAACCGGCCAGGGCGCAGGCTTCGAGGTGGGACCGTTGGATGTCGATGGTCCAGCCTCGCTCCTGTGCGGCACCAAGGTCTGGCCCGACATTTACGGTGCGGGCCAGTCGCGCCTGCGCGAGACGGGCGAGTTCGTCGGGCGCGGTCGCGGGTGTCTCCGGCATGGTGGTTCACGTCCCTTCCTGAGCGTCTGGAAACTTCAGGGCGCCGGTTCGGATTGCCTCGGTGAACGCGAGGACCCAGTCGCGCTCTGCCCGACGCAGTGCCAGCTGGTAGCGGTGCTCGGACAGGAAGATCGGCGCAACGCCGCCCCGTTCGGCACCGGCTAGGGCTGCTTCGTCGACAGTGATCGATTCGCTGAGCGCATGTGCCCGTGCCCGCAGGGTTTCGCCCACCCGGTCCGGGCCGAGGACGTACATGAACGACACCGCCACCGGGAACTCCTCGGCGCTCGCCGGATCTTCCAGCGACTGCGCGACCCAGCCGGTGAGCGCCTCGCGTCCGGCGCCGGTGATCACGTAGCTGACGCGCTCGGGCCTGCCTTCCTGCCGGCTGGACTCGCCGGGGCTGACCAGGCCGGCGTCGGTCAGCCGGTGGACCACGTCATACAGGGACGCCAGCCGCACCCCGGGCAACCGGTCATGGGCCCGTTCGCTGATGCGCTGGCGCATCGCGTACGGGTGCAGCGGCTGCTCGGCGAGCAACCCGAGGACGATGAGGGCAAGCGGGCTGCGCAATTTGCGGGGTCTGCGGGCGGACACGCAGACATACTAGGGAAAGTAGATAGTTGAAGTCAATTAATTGAGATCAACTAATGACGCCCTGCCAGCCGCCCGGCCGGATCGGAGGGGGCGCGGGCAGCCCATCGACGAGCGGAAGATTGATCAACAGCACGGGGATGCCTGCGGACCGTACCCGGCACTGGTACCGGCAGCCCGCCGGGGAACGATGCTCACTGGGTGCCCGGCACGCCAGGCACCCGGACAACATCCCATACCCGGGTACAGGCTCGAGATCTAGCAGGGCACCGGCCCACCGGCGCCGTATGACCTGGCTGCGAGCAGGAGGAGGCGGTTGATATGGACGTGCAGAACCTCTTGGCGAAAGCGTCGGAGAATCTGTCCGTGCGCCGCGCGTTCGGCGCGGCGTATGAGAAGGACGGCATGCTCATCATCCCGGTCGCGCTGGTGGCTGGAGGAGGCGGCGGGGGCACGGGCACGGCACGTAACCGGCGCGGTAACTCAGCCGCCGGACCCGGCGGCCCATGGCAGGGGGGCGCCGCAGCGGACGACGCGACACCGCAGGACTCAGGGCGCATGGACGCCGGCGGGGGCTTCGGCGGGCTGGTACTGCCGTCGGGCGCCTACGTCGTGAAGGGTGACCAGGTCCGCTGGATACCCGCGGTGGACGTGACGAGCATCGTCCTAGCGTCGCTGAGCCTGGCATGTGTGCTCGCCCGCAGACGGACCCGCCGGCGCAGGCACCATGGCCGACCATGACATTGGTGCACGGCATATAGCGGGGACGGCACCGCTGTGCTGCGGGGCCTTGCGACCGATGCTGCGCAGCCAGAAGGCTGACGCTTGTCTAACCGGATGACCGATGGCGCGGGCCGGGCCAGCCGCGAGGATTATCGCATGCCGATCGGATACCTCGTAACCACGTCGCTCGTTGCCTGCGGTGTGCTCGGCGCTCTGGCGCCGCCGCGCCGGCCATTCATCCTGGGGGTGCTGAGCTTCGTCACTGGCTTCGCGCTCAACGAACTGCCGTTCATCGCCGCCGCCTGGCTCGTCGTCTCCACGTTGCTGGCCCTGGACCAGACCGGCCTCGGCTCGCCGGTCGGAGTCGCCGCCGTCGCGGTGGCGATCCTCGCCATGGCGGGGCTGCTGCTCGTGATCCGGCGTGCGCTGCTGACCGCCCCGGCGCTGGACCGGGCCTTGACTGCCGGTCTCGGCGCTGGCTGGCGCGGGAACGTCGGTGACGCCAGGCCCCGGCGCAGGATGATGTCCGGCCGGGTCCTGTTCGCCCCGTTCCTGATGCGGCGCCCGGACGTCACCCGGATAGCGAACCTCAGCTACGGCGACGCGGGCCGCAAGAACCGGCTCGATGTCTACCACGGGCGTCCTGGAACGGCGGGCAAACCCGTCCTGATCCACCTGCATGGCGGAGCGCTCTTCACGGGAAGAAAGAACCGCGAGTCGCTTCCGCTTCTGTACCGGCTCGCCAGCCAGGGGTGGGTGTGCATCAGCGCGAACTACCGGCTGCGCCCGGCCGTGACATTCCCTGATCACCTGATTGATGTTAAGAAGGTGATCGCCTGGGCGCGGGAGCATGCCCGCGACTACGGCGCCGACCCGTCGGTGGTGCTCGTGGCGGGCAGCTCCTCCGGCGGCCATCTCGCCGCCCTCGCCGCGCTCACCGGCAACGATCCTCGTTATCAGCCCGGCTTCGAGCAGGCGGACACCTCGGTGAACGCCGCGATCTGCCTGCACGGATACTACGGTCAGCCCGGCAGCCAGGAAACGGAGCCGTTCTCCCCGCTGGCCTATACCAGCGCGGGCGCGCCGCCGCTGTTCATCGCGCACGGCGACCGGGACTCGCTGATTCCGGTGGAAACGGCCCGGCTGTTCGCCGAGCGGATGCGCGCCGGCTCCGCCAGTCCGGTCGTCTACGCGGAACTGCCCGGGGCGCAGCACGGCTTCGACCGGTTTCACTCCATCCGCTTCGAGCAGGTCGTCGACGCGGTGCAGGACTTCGCCGCCTGGGTACGGTTGCGTGAGCCACTGCGGCCGGGTAAGTGAGCGGGCTGAAACCACGTCCGTTGTGATTATCTGGGTGTTCTGTAACGAATGGTGGAACGGCTCGGCGCATGCACGGGGTGCTCCCGTTGGGCACGCGGATTGCGGCTATCTTCAGTATCCGGCCCGATCGCGCTGGGAATACTCCGGCGGCAAGCTATCCGTCCGCGGTCAGCGCGCCAGACGGTCACGGGATGATTCTGATCGAGAGGTGCGTTGACATAGAGGACACGACATATCGTGTTACTTTTTGGTAGGTCTGGACCCTTTAAGAGCTCCGGGCTTGGAGAGGTGAGCGTGATGACCGGTTGGTACGAGGAGCGGACGCCGGACAGGTCGGCCAAGGCCGTGATCGCCGTGACGCTGCTCGCACTGCTCCTGGTGGCGGCCGTACCGGTGGCCCTGCTGGCCGGAGTGGTCATGATGATGCTGGGATACGTCGTCGGCGGGCTCGCGCTGTTCGGCGGCTCAATCCTCGCCGCCGCCATAGCTGTCACGGTCGCGGGCATGAGCGGGATGCGTCATCTTCGCAAGCTGCTCTCCAGGCACAGCGTCCGTGTCGTGCAACTGGACGGCAGCCAGTACACCGACGTGGCAGAGCCAAAGGGCAGCGACTACGCCAACGTCGTGCAGCTGGACCGCAGCGAGTACACCGAAGTTCGCTGAACTGACCCGGGTTTCGGCGGCCATTGGTGCGGGCCGCGGGCATGTCGTGGGTGGAGTTCGCCGGTGAGCGTGCGCGGTACGTCACCGGCTCCAGCCGGACTGCGTCCCGCCTAGCTGATTGCCTCATTCAGCCACGAGGGCGATACTAAGGCTTAGTCAGTAGGCCCCTTCCGGTCCGGACGCGCCTGTCACGTTCACCTGGAAGGAAAGTCCATGACCAAGCGGCTGATTGGCCCGCCTCCGTATAGCGAGGATCCCTACACCAAGCTCACGTCACCACGCGGGATTCCGGTGGATCAGCTGGTTTCGGTTCTGCAGAAGGACATTCGCCGCGGCAACGTCGACAACGCCGTGCTCGCCGCCTACGAGATGCTGTCGACTTCTGCTGATGTCGCTGAGCATCTATGGCGCCGGCTGAAGCTCATCGCGGTTGAAGACGTGGGCATGGGGGAACCGCTGGCGCCGCTTCTGCTGAACTGCCTGCACGAGAACTTCCGCGCCACTCCAGGCGGGGACACCATGATGGCCGTGCACGCGGTCCGTCTGCTGGCTACCGCCAGGAAAGACCGGACCAGTTCAGAACACGCCGATCTGGTGGCGACCAAGGTGGAACGTGGGGAACTCGTGGTCAGCGTTCCTGACTATGCGCTGTGCGTCCACACCAGGGCAGGTGAGGAGATGGGACGCGGACTGACGCAGTGGTGGGAAGACGGAGCCCTGGTCAATGACGAACTGGAGACGGCTGATCACTCATATCGAGACGAGCTGATCGAGATTCACCGCGCCGCTGAGAACGACGGGGCTACCTGATCAGGGATCAGCTCCACCATATAGAAGAACCCCTTCCGCCCGGCAGACGACCTGGTTGCGGGACCGGCTCAGGTCCCGGTGCCGCTCGGCCCGCCGTTGCTGTCGATCCCGCGGGGGATGACCGTAATGGACAACGGCTGACCTGAGGTGAGCCCTCATAGCAAGAGCCCGCATCGTGAGCTGGCTTGCCCCGACTAAGTGGGTTACGCTGTCTTCGGTCGTACCGGCCAGCCTTCTCATGGTGCACATCCGGCGCCGGGTGGCTGATGCCGGGATCGAAGCGGAGGCCAGATGAGCCAGTCGGCACCGGAGCTTCGGAGCTCCCGCCGGGTCTTCCGGCGGTACGGGATCCTCATCGGTGCCGCGGTCGCGGCAAGCCTGCTCGCGGGGATCGTTACCGCCGCGCTCAGCCCGGCGATGGTCACGAGCACCGCGCTGGTTGCGCTCCCGTTGTCGTCTCTGACTTCAACCGGCGCCGTTGCGATTGCAGATAGTAACCCGGTACTTGCCGGGGCGCTGCCAAGGCTAAGCCCGGGCACGTCGCTTGGGACCGTGCGCGGCGAAGTTCAGGCAAGAAGCCTGGCGCCATATGTCCTATCCGTAAGCGCCCGAGCAAGCACCGCCGCCCAGGCAGAGGCGACCGCTAACGCGGTCGCCGCGAGCTACATCGGCTACGCCGGTGCTGCGGGCAGCCCGGCCGGGCACATGCCAGCGATAATGCTCCAGTCGGCGACGAGTGCGAGCGGGGCGGCGTCGCTCATGCGGCTGCTGGTCGGCGTGATGCTCGGCCTCGCATCCGGGGTGCTGACCGGAGTCATCGCGGCCCTCGCGAACCGGCGGCTGACCTTGACCCGCTGTCCGGTCCCCGGAGATCTGGCACCCAGCCGGTAGCGGGCGAACGACCCCCATCGCTGCCCGCTCACGATCAGCCGGGACTTCGCCCACGAGTTCGGGCTGGACATCCGCGCGGTACTGGAGCCCGCCTTGCGGCTGACGCCGTCCCGGAAGATGAGTTCTTCGATGCTGTCGGCGGGGCCTGCAGCGCTATCGGTAACCCCGCTTGAGCAGGTACTTGGCTCCTGCCTCGAAGCCCTCGGGGCTGAGCAGTTCGAAGCCGAAGGCGTCGGCGAGCCGGTCGGTCGTGTTGAACGCGGCGCAGACCGCCAGCGCGTCCTCCACCTGCTGGCGTGAGACACCTGCGGACAGCACTTCCCGCATGTCCTCGGCGCCCACCTTTCCCTCCCGGGTCAGCTTGCCGAGCATCCGCAGCGTTGCCCGGAGCCCGTCCTCGACGGGGGCTGCCAGTCCCGCTTCATACAGCCGGGCGGACTGGCCGACCGCAGCGGATATCACCAGCTCGAAGAGCTGGTCCTCGCTGAAGCCCGATGCCTTTGCCGCAGCGAAGTCCGCGTCGGTGACCTGTGCCGGCCTCGTGGCGACCTTGCCGATCAGCGTACGCAAGGGCGGGGGTGTGTCGGCGTTGATGAACGCGCGGGCTCGCTGCTCCGGAGATGCCCTGCCCTCTCCGTTCAGGACGCGATCCACTAGGGCTCGGTGCGCTGCTCGCTTCTTGTCCTCATCCGGCACGGCGCCCTCCTCCTCCTCTCCAGCTCGGCTATCTGCCCTCATGTAAACACGACGCTCGCGCCGCTCCGAAGCCGGACGACGGCAGGAGAGTCAGGTCACGATTCTTCGGGCCCCCGAAGTCCAGCACCACGCGCGCCGGTACGCCCCTTCAAGGTCCAGCCGCGCGGATCTATGACGTCCGTCTGCTGCGTGCGCGGCGCTGGCCTTGCTGGCTGGCCTGCAATCCGCAGTACCGTGGTGCTGTGAGAGCGTGTCCCATGGAAGGGGGGAACGAGATGGGTATGGCAGCACCGATGGCGGCTGGGCACGGCTATCCCGTGGCCGGCGGCGAATGGGGGAAGACGCGGGCCGCCGACGCGGACCGCGACCGCGTGGCGGGAATCCTCGGCACGGCCTACAGCGAAGGCCGACTGTCCAAGGACGAGTATGGCGCCCGCCTGGAGAGCGCCCTGTCCGCGGTCACCTACGCCGACCTGGACCAGGTCGTGACCGACCTACCTGCCGCGCAGGTGACCGCGCTGAGCCCGGCGGCCGGGACGGCCATGGTGACCCCGGTGACCAAGACCAACGGATTCGCGACCGCGAGCCTCGCCTGCGGGCTGGCGCAATTCGTGGTCGGGCCTCCGGCGACCATCTCGGCGATCGTGCTCGGCTACGTGGCCAGGAGCCAGATCAAGCGCACCGGAGAACAGGGGGCCGGCCTGGCGCTTGCGGGCTTGATACTCGGCTGGGCGGCGGTGGTCCTGGGCATCGCCCTCATCGCCGCCATCCTGGCCATATCCAGCCGGTCCGGGGCACCGGCTCCGGCGGGCTACCGGTTAGGCCGGAGGGCGCGTTCAGCGCTGCCATGCACCATGTGCATCCTGCGTACCCCTCAGATTGCTGCCAGTGGCTATCACCCCCTGTGCCCCCAGCATCGAGCCACCTGGAGGACCGATGACAGGCCCGGAACACTACGCCGAGGCCGAGCGCCTGCTGACCCTTGCCGACCGCCACAGCAGCGGGGCCTCCTACGGCCCCGAATGGGCACTGACCCTGACCGCCGCGCAGGCCCATGCCACGCTCGCGCTCGCCGCCGCCACCGCGGTAGGCACGGCAGGCCCGGACGGCCATGCGTGGGCCGAGGTTGCCGCCACCAAACGCAGCACCTCCAAGCCCGAAGCCCCTAGCGCCAGCCGCCCGGGCTCTAGCCCCGTACCGCGGCGCCCACCGCCCCTCTTCCCCGATCCAGATCCGCCGCGTTAGACGCAGGAAGCCATCGAGGACGCCGAACGGCGCGACGCTATGTCTTCGTCGCGGCACTACACGAAGCGTGGCTTGAGCCAGCAAATTTTTGGCGGCGCGTATCGTCCCCCCGGCCGTGCCGGGTGAATCCCGCTCAGCTCGTGCAGCATCGCCTGGGTCATGATTGCTGGCAGACTGATGGCGTGGAGCCATCAGCGGAGGTCCTGGCCGCCGGTCGCGGGGGCCGTGCCGGGCCGCGGGGCAGGTACGGCATCGACGGCGGGTTCGCCGGCCTGGCGGTGTTCGGCGTGGTTGAGGCGGGGCTGGCGGGCACCGTGGCCCGGGCGGTGCGCCATCGCAGGTGGGC
>JBAUAY010000628.1:0-3487 GCA_049676235.1 Streptosporangiaceae bacterium | reverse complement strand
GTCTCGAGCGTCCGGGTCGGGTGCAGGGTGTCCGCGCCGACCGGCATGGCCAGCGGGTCAATCACGATGTCCTCGACCGGGATCTTGTACTTCTCGGTGGCGACGCGGATGAGCTTGCGAACCAGCTCGACCCGCCGGGCTGGCTCCTCGGGGATCTCTTCCTCGTCGTTCGGCAGACCGATCACGGCGGCGCCGTACTTCTTGACCAGCGGCAGGATGGCGTCCAGCCGCTCGTCCTCGGCGGTCACCGAGTTGACCAGCGCCTTGCCCTGGTAGGCGGCCAGCCCGGCGTCGAGCACCTCGATGATGGAGGAGTCGATGACCAGGGGCAGGTCGGTCAGTTCCTGGATCAGCGTGACGGCCTTGGTCATCAGGGCGGCCTCGTCGGCGAGCGGCGCGCCCATGTTCACGTCGAGCAGCATGGCCCCGCCGGCTACCTGCTCCTTGACGTCGATCTCCACCCGGGACAGGTCGCCGTTACGCAACTGCAGCTGGAAGATCTTCCGGCCGGTCGGGTTGATCCGCTCACCGATGATCGCGAACGGCTGGTCGTCACCGATCCGCACCGTCTTGGTCGCCGAGGACAGGATGGTATGCACTGGCTTTTCCTTCCGGCGCTTTGTTTCCTCAGGCGCTTTGCTTGTCAGGCGTTGACTGTCGCGCGGCGCTGCGCGAGCAGCTCCTTGGCCCGGACCACGGCCGCGGATGCATCCGACGCGTATCCGTCCGCACCGACCACGTCCGCGTACTCCTGGGTGACCGGGGCCCCGCCGACCATGACGATGACCTGATCGCGCAGGCCGGACTTCTGCAGCGCGTTGATGTTCGCCTTGAACATCGGCATCGTCGTGGTCAGGAACGCCGAGAAGCCGACGATGTCGGGCTTGTACTCCTTGATGGCCTCGATGAACTTCTCCGGCGCCACCTGGACGCCGAGGTCGATGACGTGGAACCCGGCGCCCTCGAACATGATGTTGACCAGGTTCTTGCCGATGTCGTGCACGTCGCCCTTGACCGTGCCCATCACGATCGTCCCGATGGTCTGCGCGCCGGTCTCGGCCAGCAGCGGGCGGAGGATCTCAAGCGCGCCGGCCATCGCCTTGCCGGCGATGAGCATCTCGGGCACAAAGAAGTCGCCGCGCTCGAAGCGGGCTCCTACTTCTTCCAGCGACGGGATCAGGGCCTCGTAGAGCAGCGTCTCAGGGCCGAGGCCCTGGGCTAGCCCGGCGTTGGTGAGCTCGAGCACCGCGGGCTTATTGCCGACCAGCGTCTGGTCGTACAGCTGGCCGAGCAACTCCTCGGTCGTCATGCTCTTCCCTCCGCTCGCTTCATGCCGCGCCTGCCTTCCGGTTCTGCTTGCCGGCCCGCTGCCGGTAGCCCAGCACCGCGGACAGGCCGACCGCCTCTTCCGCGCAGTACCCGGCCACCGTCGTCATGCCGTCCCTGGTCATCCTGGTCGTCGGGGCCGACACCGAGAGCGCCGCGACCACGGCGCCGTCGTAGCCGCGGATGGGTGTGGCCACCGCGGTCAGGCCGGGTTCGAGTTCCTCGTCGGTCACCGCGTAGCCACGGGCCCGCACGGTGGCCAGGTCGGTGCGCAGCGCCGCTTCGCTGGTGATCGTCTTGTCGGTGCGCTGCTCCAGTCTCCCCGGCGGCAGCTGGGCCGCGCCGTAGGCCAGCAGCACCTTGCCGAGGGCGGAGCAGTGCAGCGGCACGGACAGCCCGACCCAGTTGGTGCCGCCGATCATGAAGGTGCTGTCGACCTGGGCGATCTGCTCGACCATGCCGTTGCTGGCCACCCCGAGGTTGATCGTCTCCCCGGTCGCCTTGCCGAGCCGCTCGAGGAACGGCTGGGCCACCGCGACCAGGCCGGCCTCCGCGCCGCCGCGCCAG
The DNA here is from genome assembly GCA_049676235.1 of Streptosporangiaceae bacterium. Taxonomy (GTDB): domain Bacteria; phylum Actinomycetota; class Actinomycetes; order Streptosporangiales; family Streptosporangiaceae; genus Palsa-504. Next base: position 1,594 of record JBAUAY010000628.1, on the reverse strand, counting down.
GCGAAGCTGACGAACATCTCGCCGGGCAGGAAACGGCCGTGGTCGTCGCGCCTGACCAGTCCGTTGCGCTCCAGGGCGAGCAGCAGCCGGGAGGTGGTCGACTTGGCCAGCCCGGTGGCCGCGCTCAGCCCGGTGAACGTCATCGGGTCCGCCGAGTGCACAACCTCCGAGAGCAGGCGAGCCGCCCGGTCCACGGCCTGAGTGCCGTTCTGGTTGCTCATCTGTGCTCTCTCACCGGGGGCTTTCTCATCCGCGGAGTTCCATTCCTGCGCCGCAGGTTCCACTTTATGGGACCTAGTTCTACTATGTGATCGTAAGGGCCGGTCTAAAATCGGTCAAGTTGCCGTCAGGCGCACCCAGGAACCCGACCCGAAGACTCGCGAAAGCACGGTGAAGTCGATGTTCGTCAACACGATGCCGAGGTACGAGATCCTCTCTGCCGACTCGATCGCGGTGCTCGACCGCGGCTGGCGCCGGATCGTGTCAGAGATCGGCATCCAGTTCGCCAAGCCGGAGGCGGTCGAGCTGTTCGCCAAGGCTGGCCAGCAGGTAGACGGCGACATCGTGAAGCTCGACCCGGAGTTCGTCCTCGAGCAGGTGGCCAAGGCGCCCCGTGAGTTCGACGTGCAGGCCCGCAATCCGGCCCACAACGTGCACATCGGCGGCGATCACATGGTGTTCAGCTCGGTGTACGGCTGCCCGTTCGTGCGCGAGGGCGACGTGCGCCGGGACGCCACGCTGAACGACTTCCACCGGCTGGCCATGCTGTCGCAGGCCTATGACGAGCTGGATTCGGCCGGCGGCGTCATCTGCGAGCCGAACGACGCGCCGCTCGACTCCAGGCACCTGGACATGATCTACGCGCTGCAGACGCTGACCGACAAGATCTACATGGGCAACGTGGTCTCCGGGCCGAACGCCGCCGACACCATCAAGATGACCGAGATCTTGTTCGGCAGCCGGGACGCGATCGAGCGGGTGCCCGCGACGATCTCGCTGATCAACTGCAACTCCCCGCTGCGCTGGGACGACCGCATGCTGGACGCCCAGTTCGAGTACTGTGCTGCTGCCCAGCCGGTGGTGCTGACGCCGTTCCTGCTGATGGGGGCGATGTCGCCGGTGACCATCCCGGCCGCGCTGGCCCAGCAGCTGGCCGAGGCGCTGTCCGGCATCGCGCTGGCCCAGCTGATCCGGCCCGGCTGCCCGGTGATCTTCGGCTCGTTCCTGTCCAACATCGACATGCAGTCCGGGTCGCCGTCGTTCGGGACCCCGGAATCGGCTATCGGCCTGCTGTGTACCGGGCAGCTGGCGCGGCACTACGGCCTGCCGTTCCGCACCGGCGGCGGGCTGAACTCCAGCCAGACCGCCGACGCGCAGTCGGCGTACGAGGCGCTGATGACGCTGCTGCCGACCTTCCTGGCCGGCACCAACTTCGTCATGCACTCAGCCGGCTGGCTGGAGGGCGGGCTGGTCAGCTGCTACGAGAAGTTCATCATCGACATCGAGTTGCTGAAGATGCTCCGGGTCGAGTTCACCCCGCTCGAGATCACCGAGGAATCGCTCGCGTTCGGCGCGCACGAGGAGGTCGGCCACG
>JBAUAY010000627.1:0-6721 GCA_049676235.1 Streptosporangiaceae bacterium | reverse complement strand
GCGGATCACGGCGGCGGTGACTACGGCCCGGCGGCACGCGTGGGCGCAGGCCGCGGCCCGGCACGGCGCACTGCCGGGGGTGCGGCTGGCGGACAGGACCCTGGCCGGGGTGACCTGCATCCGGCTGGATGCCACCGTGACGTTCGCGCATTCGGATAAGGAACTCGCGGAGGCGAATTTCAAAGGTTACGGTCATCACCCGCTGCTGGCGGTGTGCGATAACACCGGCGGGGAGCCGCTGGCCTGGATGCTGCGCCGCGGGTCGGCGGGCAGCAACACGACCGCGGATCACCTGCAGTTGCTGGACGCGGCGATCGCCGCGGTCCCGCCGGGGTTGCGGCGCAGGCTGATGGTCACCTGCGACGGCGCCGGCGCCAGCCACGGCCTGATCGCCCGGCTGGATAAGCTGGCCGCCCGCCGCGGCTACGAGCTGACCTACTCGGTCGGGTGGGCGCTGGCCGAGCGGGAGAAGACGGCGCTGCGGCTGGTCCCGGAGCAGGCCTGGCAGGCCGCGATCGACGGCCGCGGGGAGGTCCGCGAGCGCCGCGCCGATGAGGCCTGCGCCGATGCGGGCTGCGCGCACCGGGCGTGCTGGGTCGAAGAAGCGCACGTCACCGAGCTGACCGGGCTGCTGCGCCACAGCGCGGGCGGGGACCAGCTGCGGGCCTGGCCCGCGGCGATGCGGGTCTTCGCGCGCCGCGAGCGGCCCCATCCCGGCGCCCAGCTGACCCTGTTCGAGGCCGCAGACGGCTGGCGGTACTCCCTGTGGGCCACGAACCGGCCCGCCGGCACCAAAGGCTGGCTCGGGCAGAACGCCTACGTCGACGCCGCGCACCGGGTCCACGCCCGGGTCGAGGACGCGATCCGCACCGGGAAAGACTGCGGGATCGGCCATTTCCCGTCCTTTGACTTCGGGATCAACGCCGCGTGGCTGACCGCGGCGATGACCGGGCCGATCCTGCTCGCCTGGCTCAAGCTCCTGGCCCTGGACGGCGACCTGGCCAAAGCCGAGCCCAGGACGCTGCGCTACCGGGTCCTTCATGCCGCCGGCCGCCTGGTCCGCGGCGGCCGGAAACGGCGCCTGAAAATCCAGGCGACCTGGCCGTGGGCTGATGCGATCACGGCCGCGTGGCAGCGTATCGACGCGCTCCCGCAAGCCCCCTGACCAGCGAGAACCGTCCCTGCGATCCAGGAAGGAGAACCCCGGGGCCTGTGGAACCCCGGCTACCCGGCCCGGCAGCCGGGCCATTGTCATACCCCGACGCTAAAATCGCGGCCACAAACGGGGCGAGCTGCCGCTCGGCGCCAGCCACCAACCCGGATGAAAGATCAGGGCTAGTACGCCTGGCGTTCGCCTTGGTCACGGTATTCGGCGGGATCGGCGCCCTGCTTTACCTGTGCGCGTGGATCGTGATCCCCGAAGAGGGCGGCGACGGCGCTTCCATCGCCGAGACCTTCGTTAACAAGCGACGCTCCTAGCCCCCAGGTCCTCCGCCTGCCCCGCTGTGCCATGACCGCCTGCGCGGGCCTGCACGAAAGCCGCGGCCGCCGTCAACCGGTACGCGCCGTCGGCGCTCACAGGGGCAGAATGGTCCATAGCGGCGGCTTCCACGCGTTGCCGATCGGCTCGACTCGAAGCTCAGTCCGCGGCTCAGACGTCACGACCCGGTTCACCCTAGGGCATCAGCCAAGGTCTCGCGCAGCAGAGGTATCGCCCTGAACCCCGGCCAAGTTGGCTGCCGCCTCCTCCGCTTTGCTGGTTCCGGTGTCTGTCCCCTATGCTGGGGCAGTCCCCAACGGCGGGCTGATACGGTTACGGCGGCCAAGGTCGTCGGCGCCCCCATCGTCTAGCGGCCTAGGACACCGCCCTTTCAAGGCGGCGGCACGGGTTCGAATCCCGTTGGGGGCACGCGTCGGCTACGGTTGTCGGCACGAGGTCCTGTAGAGCAGCTTGGAGTGCTCGCCACCCTGTCAAGGTGGAGGTCGCGGGTTCAAATCCCGTCAGGACCGCCGGGAACCCTGGTGAGATTTCATCGGGGTCCCAGCCAGGTCAGGTAGCTCAGTCGGTATGAGCGTCCGCCTGAAAAGCGGAAGGTCGACAGTTCGATCCTGTCCCTGACCACCAGTTGACCAGCACAAATGCCGATTTGATCAGCTCTGCTGGTCTGGCTTGCTAACGGATTTGCTAACTGACGCCTCGACCGCTCGAGCGAAGATATCCCCGATGCCAAGGGCGTGCTCCCGTAGGACGTGTGAGTAGACCCGCAGTGTCACGGCCGGGTCGGCATGGCCAAGCCGGGCGGCGACGACGTGCACCGGAACTCCGGCCAGGAGCAATGTGGTGGCGTGCAGGTGGCGCAGATCGTGCAGCCGGGCGTGGGGCAGCGCCCGTTCTGGGGTAGTGACCGGTTTGTTGTACGCGGTGATCAGCTTGCTCATCAGCGCGGTCACGGTGTCGGGATAAAGCGGTTCGCCCCACTTGGTGGCGAATACCAGGCCTCCAGCGTCAGTCCAGGCCGGACCTGCGGCCTGCCGTTCCGCTGCTTGACGGCAACGGTGCTCCCGCAAGATGGTGACAGTTTCACGGTCTATGCTGACCACGCGGGACCGGCCGCCCTTGGTGGTTCCTTCCACGCGCTGGCCGCGCACTACGGCGGTGGAGCCGCCGAACGTGACCTCAGCGGCGTCCAGGTCGACTGCCTGCCAGCGGAGGTAGAGCAGCTCGCCGCGGCGAGCGCCAGTGTAGGCAGCGAGTCGGTAGAAGGCATACAGGCGATGGGACCGTGTGGTGGTCAGGAACAGGTCCAGTTGCTCAGTCGTCCAGACGCGGCCTGGTTCGGTGTCGCGATCCCGAGGGCGCTTGGATCGTTCGGCCGGGTTGACGGCGAGCAGTTGCTCAACGTGAACGGCGTCCGCTAGTGCCTTGCGGAGGGTGCGGTGTATGTGGGAGACGGTCCAGGCGGACAATGGCCCGCCGTCCCGGCCGCCGTGGTCGGCCAGGTCACGGTAAAGCTTGGATAGGACGGCCGGGCGCAGGGCTTGCAGCCGCATGCGTCCGATGCGAGGAACGATGTAGTGATCAATGTCGTGGCGGTATCCGGCGAGAGTCTTGGGCTTCACGGTCGAGGCGTGCGTCTCGACCCATTCGGCCAGGTAGTCCGCGACGGTCGATACGGACCTGTTGACGTATTCCCCGCGCCGGGCGCGTATGCGGGCTTCGTCGCGAGCTGCCTTGGCGGCTTCCTCCGTTTCGAAGCCACCGACCCACTTAGGCTTGCTCATGCCTGTAGCAGGGTCGGGTACGCGAATCACGTAGGACCATGACCCGCCCCGTTTAATCACACCATCACGAAGCCGCGGCATTGGCAGCTACCTCCCCATCGAGCAGACGGGCGACGTAGGCTTCGAGCGCCTCGACCGGGATACGCCGAGAGCCGTCGATCCGGACAGATCGAATCGAGCCAGCCGCCAGCAGCTCGTACAGCTTGCTGCGAGATATCGCCAGCGTGGAGGCGGCTTCCGGAACCGTCAGCAGAATCTTGCTCACGGGTAAGTCCTCCTTGATCTTCCTAGGTCGGTTCCCGGCGCTGTTCGTCATGCGGCCTGGCCGTGATGCTCGCGGGCGCGGGCGGCGGAAGCAGCGGCCATCTCAGCGCCGAGCGTTGCCGAGGTGTAGCCGGTTCCGGCGTAGGTCCAGGTCTTCAGGACGAGGACCTCGGCGTCATCGAGAGGTCGGCCCCACGGGTCGCGGTCGCCCTCGGGATGCCGTTGCTGGCGGCGGTGGTCGGTGCGGGCTTTGCGGAGCTGGCCGAAGGTGACGGAGTAACGGCGGGATTTGGTGAGGAAGTGACCGCCGTAGCCGAGCATGTGCGCCCACTGCCGGTACCGCGGGTCGCCGGTCTGGCGTCGCCCGCCGAGCTGCCAGGCGGTGGTGATCATCTGCTTGTAATGGGCCGAGCAGCGCAGGTGGTCGATGTCGACCAGGTGCCGCAGCCGCTGGGCGGGGGCGCCGGGAGCGATCAGGGTCTTGGTGGCGTACTTGGCGATGTAATTGGCGACCGCCTGACTGTCGAGTGGCTGGCCGGTGGACGCGATCGTGTCGCGGCGTATGGGCCGGGTGTCGGTCTGCGTGCCGAACCGGAGCAGGGCGGCTAGGCTCGCGCCGAGGTCGGCGGAGACGCGGACGGCGGCGGCGGCCTGGCCGATGGCGTCGCACAGCAGGCTGACGGTGTACCGGGCGGGCGGGGGCTGGTAGTCCTCGCCGGGGGCGTCTAGGCGGATCACGGCGTGGAAGTGGACGACGCCGCGTGCCTGGTACTCGGCCACCTTGACGTACCGGATGCGGAGGGCGGCGCGCAGCTCCCTGCCGGTGACCCCGGCCAGCCGGGCCAGGTGCCGGGGCAGGTAGGTGGTGAACCGGCGCCACAGGTCCCCCGCCCAGGCGTTGAACAGCACAGCCGCCTGATAGTCGTAGCAGTCGCCGCACATCGGCTGGCCGAGCCGGGGGTCATCTTCGACGTGCCGGGTCGGGCAGGAGATATCCCGGCCATGCGGGCAGCGGCGCGCATGGGCGTCGCGGCGGGGACGGCACGGCAGGACCGTCTTGCCGCGCATCCGCCGCGCGTGGACCGGACCGAACGACGGCGCGGTGAGCGTGGCGAACACGCACGGGTGCGCGGTGATGGTCTCGGGGATGCCCTTGCCGCCCGCCAGGCCCGCGCGGACGAGCTGCCGGGCATCGCGCTTGTACACCGCCGAGCAGGCCGGGCAGACCGCCTCGCGGCGGTTGCCGCAGGCAACGTGGAGCACTCCCCCGTGCTCGGCCGCGGTGTCGTAGACCGGGGCGGTCTCGCCAGTGGTCAGGTCGATGGCCTCGATGCGGCCGCGCAGCCGGATCGGGTGCGAGCAGGCGCCGGAGCTGGCGAGCTGGCGCTCCCATTGCCTGAAGTCGGCCCAGGAGATGGTCTCGGTAATGTCGTCGGCGGTCACCCCGGCTCCCGAGCCCGGCATGGGTTCGGGAGCCAGGGCGGCTGTCGCGGCGTCGGTCATGCCACCGCCGGGGCGGTGTAATGGGCGGTCGTGCCGCAGGTGGGGCAGTGGTAGGTGCACGAGGTGCCGTCCGGGGATATCTCGGCAGGCTGGACGGGCTGGCCGCAGCCGGAGCAGGGTAGCGTCGCGGTTTGCCGGAACAGCTCAAGGTCAGTGACGGTGGCGAACCCGTCAGTACCGATGCAGTCGCGGCAGCGCAGCGTCCCGAACCGGGCGAAGTAGGCGTCATGGGGGGTGATGGCGGCGTGACAGCGTTCGCATCCGCCGGTAATCGGAGCGTCACAGCCACGGCTGGGGTGTATGTCCCGGGGGCTGGTCAGTGCGGACATGTAGTCGAAGAGCGTGATCGGCGCCGGGTGTGTCATCAGCGGTCCTTCCTGTCAGCCCAGCGCTGCTGGGCGGCCTGGCGGGTGATGCCGAGCCGGGAGCCGATCTCGGCCCAGGAGTAGCCGGTAGCGCGCAGGCCTTTGACGGCCTGGGTGATGGCGTCATCGATCTCGGCGGCGAGGCCGAACATGGGCATCAGGGCTTCGACGTCGCCATCGGCGACGCGGCGGGCGTAGGCGCGCAGGACGCGGCGGGTGAACGCGGCGTACTCGTCGTTCTCGACCACCCGCCCGGCGCGGTTGGGTGTCAACGTGGTCTTGACAGCATTCGCGCCTGCAGAACGGCCCGCCGGTGATGCGCTGTCGTGGCCGTTGAGGGCCTGTGCGGGGCTCATACGGCAACCCTGTGGCGGAGCTGGGCCGCGTAGGCGGCCAGGTACTTGATGGTGTCGTCATCGAGGTAGGCGGCCTTGATCCGGCGCGGGATGCCGGTCTCGGACAGCAGCCAGCCGACCCCCCGCGCGAGCGGGTCGATGTCGGCGGCGGTGTAGCCCTCCGATGCCCAGCCCTGGCCGAGCACGGTGTCCGAGGAGCTGTCGGTAGTGCACCGGAAGGCCCACCGGTAGCCGAACAGGTCCCGCATGGACGGGTCGATGACCTGATGGGAGGGCCGCTGGGTGGCCAGGATGATGATCACGCCCGCCGCGCGGCCGCGTGCCACGAGGTCGCGGGTGAGCGCGGCGAAGGCCTCGCGCTGCTGTTTGGTGCCGACGGTGGCGGAGAAGTAGGCGTACTCGTCGATGACGATCAGGTAGACGTGCTCGCCGTCGGCGCGGGTGATCTTGCGCCGCCCGCCCGCGAGCAGGGTGTCATAGCGGGTGTTCATGGTGGCCTGGAAGGCCTCGAACGCGTTGATGGCGTCGGTGATGGACGGGCCGATGAACTCATCCGCGCAGGCCCGCCACAGGCCGAGCTCGACTTGCTTGCCGTCGACCAGGATGAGCTTGCAGTCATGGGACAGCGCGCCGTGCGCGGTGATCAGGTTCAGCCCGCTTGATTTGCCCGCGCCGGGCTCGCCGCCGAGCAGCATGTTGCGTTCGGCCAGGTTGACGTGGACGTGCGCGCCGTATTCGTCGCGGCCCAGGTGCACGGGGTCGAACATGGAGAACGGGAAGGTGGGGACCGGCGGCAGCGGCCGGGTGTCGGTGGCAGTCATGGTGTCTCCTTGGGATCGGGGCAGGCGGCCCCCGGACGAGCCGGGGACCGCCGTGCCGGGTTACGCGGCGGGCTCCTCCTGCTGGGGGGAGTCCGGTGGGGGGACCAGCTCGAGCTGGCCGATGTGGTAG
>JBAUAY010000626.1:0-3929 GCA_049676235.1 Streptosporangiaceae bacterium | reverse complement strand
CCGGGACGGTGGCCTCGGTCGAGGCGCACGGGACACCGGAGGAGCGCGTCATCGCCGTCCACGGCACCGGCCGGTTCCTCGGCGAGCTCAGCCTGCTGACCGGCGAGGGCGCCTGGTATTCCGCGGTAGCCCTCGACGCGGGCGAGGTGCTCGCCGTGCCGGTCGCCCGGCTCCGGGAGCTGGTGGCCCGGGATCCCGCGTTCGGCGACCTGGTCCTGCGCGCCTACCTGCTGCGCCGCTCGATCCTCATCGGGCTCGGGGCCGGCCTGCGGATCGTCGGCTCGAAGTACTCCCCGGACACCCGGCGGGTCCGGGACTTCGCGTCCAGGAACCGGCTCCCGTACCGCTGGCTGGATCTGGAGGACGACCCGTCCGCCGAGGCCGTGGCGGCCCAGTTCGGCGTGACGCCGCAGGACACCCCGCTGGTGATCGTGCACGGGCGGCTGCTCCGCAACCCCAGCAACGCCGAGCTGGCCGCCGTGATCGGGCTCCCGGCGCCGAGCGAGCCACAGGCTGGCTGCGACCTGCTCGTGGTCGGGTCCGGACCCGCGGGCCTGTCCGCCGCGGTGTACGGGGCCTCGGAAGGGATGCGGGTCATCGTCCTGGACGCCACCGCCGCCGGGGGCCAGGCCGGGACCTCGTCGCGGATCGAGAACTACCTCGGCTTCCCGTCGGGCATCTCCGGCGCCGAGCTCGCGGAGCGGGCACTGCTCCAGGCGCAGAAGTTCGGCGCCCGGTTCGCCGTCCCGGCCGAGGCCACCTCCATCGAGCAGGACGACGGGCACTACCTGGTGCGCCTCAGCGACGGGACCAGCCTGGCCAGCGCTCTGGTTGTCCTGGCCACCGGGGTCAGGTACCGCAGGCTCGACGTCCCGCGCGCGGACTACTTCGAGAAGATGAGCATCTACTACGCGGCGTCGCAGGCCGAGGCGCTGCTGTGCGCCGGGGACCCGGTGGCCATCGTCGGCGGCGGCAACTCGGCCGGGCAGGCGGCGGTCTTCCTGTCCGCGCACGCCACGCAGGTCACGCTCATCGTCCGTGAAGGCGACCTGGGCGAGCACATGTCCCGCTACCTCATCGACCAGGTCACGCGGATCCCGAACGTGCACGTCATGACCAACACCGAGGTCCGGGAACTGCACGGCGACCGGGCCCTGGAGGCCGTCACCGTCGCGGACCACCGGACCGGCGCGCGGCGCGCCGTCGATGCCCGCGCGCTGTTCGTCTTCGTCGGCATGGCCCCGTGCACCGGCTGGCTCGGCGGGCTGGTCGGCCTCGACGACCGCGGATTCGTCCGCACCGGGCCGGGTTTGGACGGAGCCGATCGCTCGCTGCTGGAGACCAGCCAGCCCGGCGTCTTCGCGGTCGGCGACGTCCGCGCCGGCTCGGCCAAACGGGTCGCCACCGCCGTCGGCGAGGGCGCGATGGCGATCCGGCTCGCCTTCGAACGAACACGTCCCACCTAGGAGGTAGCGGCGATGCCCGTGACGGGATTTACCAAGTTCGAGCACTTCTTCCGCGCCGCCGGCGGCGTCGACGTCGACCGCGACGACATCAAGCGGTACCTCGATTTCGTCAACGACGCGCTCTACGACCTGCTGCTCATCGGCCAGGCCACCGCGAAGGCGAACGTCCGCGACGTCATCCTGCCCTGGGACCTGCCGGTCACCAGGGGCCTGCAGGAGAGCGTGCACGCCTTCGAGCGCCTCGAAGAGGAGATCGAACTACGCCCCATCCTCGAATCCCTGGCCGCACGGCCCCCGCTGGATGCCGCGCTGGCCGACGACACCCGGGCCAGGCTCCCGTTGCTCTTCGGCGGCATCAGCGTCGCCCTGGCCCGGACGTTCAAGCTCATCGACGCCGAGCTCAAGGCCGTGCACACCCGGGAATGGGAACGCACGTTCGAGCTCTTCCGGCTGCTCATCTGAGCTGGACACGTCATGACTACCAGGATGGTGGATGTGCCCGCCGCCCCTCGCGGGAAGCGTGGGGGTATTCCGACAGTCACGTTTCCAGCCACAGGAGGAATCCAATGGCAGCGCTCCCGGTCCGCCGCGGCGGACGGAACTCGATGGTCGTCAACCCTTCCCGCGAGTTCGAGGACATCTACGACCGGATGGGCCAGCTGATGAACTTCGCGTTCGGCATGACCCCGGCCGTCCTGGCCGACATGCCCTGGGTCCCGCTCGCGGACCTGTCCGAGACCCACGACGCCTACGTGATCAAGGCGGAACTGCCCGGCGTGAACAAGGACCAGGTTAACGTCCAGCTCCAGGACCGGGAGCTGGTCATCAGCGGCGAGGTTCCCGAGCCCGAACCCGAGAGCGGCAACGGCAGCCGCCGCCACCGCAGCTCGCGCCGCACCGGCCGGTTCGAGCTCCGGACCTACCTGCCCGGTGATGTCAACGCCGACGCGGTCACCGCGCAGCTCTCCGACGGCATCCTGACCATGACCGTACCGAAGTCCGAGGCCGCCAAGCCGCGCAAGGTCGAGATCACCGGCTGAGCGCGGATTCTCGCGCGCTCCCGGATCGGCCCAGAACGCCGGGAGCGCGCGGAGCCCAGGCCTGAGCATGTGCGGGTTAACAAGCAGGAGGCAGTGATGGCAGTTGCAGTCGGCATCGATCTCGGCACCACCAACTCCGTGATCGCCGCCACGCAGGGCGGCCAGACCACGGTGATACCGAACGCCGAGGGGTCACGGACCACGCCCTCAGTGGTGGCGTTCACCCCGCAGGGCGAGCGCCTGGTCGGCCAGCTCGCCCGGCGGCAGGCGATCCTGAACCCGAAGGGGACGATCTACTCCGCCAAGCGGTTCATCGGGCGGCGCTACGACGAGGTGACCAGCGAGCTGAACGCCGTGTCGTTCGACGTCGTTCCAGGTCCGGACGGCGCCGCGCGGTTCAAGATCCAGGGCCGGCTGTACGCGCCCGAGGAGATCTCGGCGCTCGTGCTCCGCAAGCTCGTCGAAGACGCCTCCAAGTTCCTCGGCGAGAAGATCAACGAGGCCGTCATCACCGTGCCGGCGTACTTCAACGACGCCCAGCGCCAGGCGACCAAGGATGCGGGCCGCATCGCCGGCCTTGAGGTCCTGCGCATCATCAACGAGCCCACGGCCGCGGCGCTGGCCTACGGCCTGGACAAGAAGAAGAACGAGACGGTCCTGGTCTACGACCTGGGCGGCGGCACCTTCGACGTCAGCATCCTGGACATCGGCGACGGCGTGGTAGAGGTGCGCGCCACTGCGGGCGACACCCATCTGGGCGGCGACGACTTCGACCGCCGGATCGTCGACTACCTGGCCGATGAGTTCCAGCGCGACAATGGGATCGACCTGCGGGCCGATCCGCAGGCGCTGCAGCGGTTGTTCGAGGCGGCCGAGAAGGCCAAGGTCGAGCTGTCCTCGGTGACGCAGACCACTATCAGCCTGCCGTTCATCACCGCCGACGCCTCCGGGCCCAAGCACCTCAACACCACGTTGATGCGCGCCACCTTCGAGCAGATCACCGCCGACCTCATCGAGCGCACCGTCCAGCCGGTCCGCCAGGCGCTGTCCGACGCCAAGCTGACCGACGCCGACATCGACGAGGTGATCCTGGTCGGCGGCTCCACCCGGATCCCGGCCGTGCAGAGCCTGGTCCGCCGGCTGACCGGCGGCAAGGACCCGAACATGACCGTCAACCCGGACGAGGTCGTGGCCGTCGGCGCGGCCATCCAGGCGGCCGTGATCAAGGGCGAGCTCAAGGACGTGGTGCTGCTCGACGTGACGCCGCTGTCGCTCGGCATCGAGACGCTCGGCGGGGTCATGACCAAGGTCATCGAGCGCAACACCACGATCCCGGCCCGCCGCACCGAGGTCTTCAGCACCGCCGAAGACAACCAGTCGGCAGTCGATGTGGTGGTCCTGCAGGGGGAACGGGAACGCGCCG
>JBAUAY010000625.1:0-1598 GCA_049676235.1 Streptosporangiaceae bacterium | reverse complement strand
CGCTCGGCCGGGGCGGCGGGCCGGCCGGCCGCGCCGTGCTGGCGCAGGCTCCCGGATCGGTCAACGGGTCGTTCAAGGTGACTGAGCAGGGCGAGGTCATCTTCGCCAGGTACGGCCAGCCGGCCATCGCCAAGCGGCATCTGGAGCAGGTTGGCTCCGCGGTGCTGCTCGCGTCGTCGGTGCGGATCGCCGAGCGGAACGCGGCCGCCGCGGCCAGCCACCGGGACATGGCCGACCGGATCGACGCGGCCGCCCGGGCGGCCTTCCACAAGCTGGTCGCCCAGGACGGTTTCGCCGACTGGTTCGCGCGGATCAGCCCGCTCGGCGAGATCGGCGGCCTGCGCATCGGCTCCCGGCCGGCCAAGCGCGGCCTGGCCCCAAAGGCCCCAAAGGCCCCAAAGGCCCCGAAGAGCCCGAAGGCCCCGGCGCCTTCCGGTGACGGTCGGGATGCGGTGCCGACCATGGACCTGGCCGACCTGCGGGCGATCCCCTGGGTCTTCGCCTGGTCGCAGACCCGGCTGAACCTGCCGGGCTGGTACGGGCTGGGCAGCGGGCTGGCCGCCATCGCCGACGCCGACGGCAGCCAGGTGCTGCGCCGCGCGTACCACGAGTGGCCGCTGTTCGGCGTGCTGCTCGACAACGCGGAGATGAGCCTGGCCAAGACCGACCGGCTGATCGGCGTCCGCTACCTCGCCCTCGGCGGCCGCGATGACCTGACCGGGCTCGTCCTGGCCGAGTACGACCTGACCAAGCGGCTGGTCCTCGCCGCCACCGGGCACGACCGGCTGCTGGCCGACCGGCACGTGCTGTCCCGCGCGGTCGCGCTGCGCGACCCCTACGTGGACGCGCTCTCCTACCTGCAACTGCGGGCCCTCACGGCGCTGCGCGAGGAGCAACCGGCGACCCAGGACGAAGACCGGGAGCGGCTGGAACGGCTGCTGCTGCTCAGCGTGAACGGCGTCGCGGCCGGCCTGCAGAACACCGGGTGACCTTGGCGATGATCCGTCTGCCGTCTCAGCGCTATGAGGATGCGGTCGCCAGGTAGATCCAGCCGGCTCAATGTTCCATAATGCCGGTCATAGCCGGTTCGATGTTCCATCGAGCCGGCCGGTCCGGGTCTTTCTGCGCCGAGAGACCGCCCAGGCGGGGCGCTATTCCGCGATGCGGATGCGCAGGCGGCGGAAGCCCTTGCCCTTGCTCTCGATCTTGACGACCTCGATCCGCCCGACCTGGCTGGTGGAGGCGACGTGGGTGCCGCCGTCGGCCTGCTGATCCAGGCCCACGATGTCGATGATCCGCACCTCCTTGACCTCCGGCGGCACCAGGTTGGTCGCGGTGCGGATGATGTCAGGCAGGGCGAACGCCTCGTCCCTGGGCAGCACCCGTACGTCGATGCGCCGGTCAGCCAGCAGCTCGGCGTTACACGCCGACTCGACCGTCTCGCGGAAACCCGGCGGGACATCGGGCAGGTTGAAGTCCATCCGCGCGGTCAGCGGCTCCATGTTGCCGCCGGTCACCAGCGCGCCGAAGTCACGGAACACCACGCCACACAGCACGTGCAAGCCGGAGTGGGTACGCATCAACGCGGTCCGGCGCTC
>JBAUAY010000624.1:0-9737 GCA_049676235.1 Streptosporangiaceae bacterium | reverse complement strand
GTTGCCCTCCCGCCAGGTGTCCAGCCCGCAGTCGCTGACGTTGTGGTAGTCGTGGACCGGGCTGACGTAGTAGCCCGCGTGGCCGCCGCCGTACCGCCCGGCGTGGTGGATGGAGTAGATGCGCGGGTCGGACCCGAACGCGTCGCCGTAGGTTGCCTTGGAATACTGCCAGGTCACATTGATGAACCGGGGCAGCCACCGGACCTCAGCCCGGCGCACGTCGGGGTCCAGGTAGATCGCGCAGTGCTCGTCGCTGTGGTAAAGCCGGAGCAACTGGCGGTGGTCGAACCAGTGCTCCTGCCAGGTGGCCGGCGGGTCAGCCAACTGACGCTGCGACTCTGCCTCCACCAGGTCCTCCCACCTCTCCGGATACTGCCCGGCGGTTTCTCGTTACCCTCATCTTTTGGTCAACCTACAAACGGGCGTTCTCGTTTGAGCTCTTCGCGGGCGATCGAGCGGCGGTGGACAGCGTCGGGCCCGTCTACAATGCGCAGGCTGCGGGCCCAGGCGTAGAAATACGCGAGCGGCGTGTCGTCGCTGACGCCCATGCCGCCGAACACCTCGATCGCCCGGTCGATCACTGCGGTGGCCATCGCCGGCGCGGCTACCTTGATCGCCGCGATCTCGGTGCGCGCCCCCTTGGCGCCGTACTTGTCGATCAGCCACGCTGTCTTGTACACCAGCAGCCGGGCCTGGTCGATGTCGATACGGGACTGGGCGATCAGCTCCCGCACCACACCCTCGTCGGACAGGTGCTTGCCGAACGCGACCCGCGACTTCGCACGATCCACCATCAGCCCAAGGGCACGTTCGGCCATCCCGATAGCACGCATCGCATGGTGAACTCGGCCCGGGCCGAGGCGGGCCTGGGCGATCATGAACCCATCCCCCTCGGCGGCAAGCATGTTCGACGCCGGCGCCCGCACGGCACGGAACACGATTTCGGAGTGTCCGTGCTGGTCCTGGTAGCCAAAGATGGGCAGCTGCCGCTCGATGGTCATCCCCGGAGCGTCCCGGGGCACGAGGATCATCGACTGCTGCCGGTGCGTATCCGCTGCCGGGTCGGTCTTGCCCATCACGATGAACACCTGGCATCGCGGATCGGCGGCCCCGCTGATCCACCACTTGCGGCCATTAATCACATAGTCGTCACCGTCGCGGACCATTCGGGTGGTGATGTTCGTCGCGTCGGAGGAGGCCACGTCCGGTTCGGTCATCGCGAAGGCCGAACGGATCTCCCCGGAGAGCAACGGTTCGAGCCATTGCTTCTTCTGCTCCGGCGTCGCGAACAAGTGCAGCGTTTCCATGTTGCCGGTGTCCGGGGCCTGGCAGTTGATGGCCTCCGGTGCGATCACCGGCGACCATCCCGAGATCTCCGCGACCGCGGCGTACTCCAGGTTCGACAGTCCAGATATCTCGGGCAGGAAGAGGTTCCACAGATCCCGCTTCTTCGCCGACGCCTTCAGCCGCTCCAGCACCGGAGGATGCGCATGCGGGTCGTTGTTCGCCCGCCACCGCTCATACTCCTTCTCCGCGGGGAATACCTCCTCCCGCATGAACCCCCACATCCGGGCGCACACTTCCTCCGTCCGCGGCGACAGCCCAAAGTCCATTCCTTAATCCTCCTCGAGCCTGCTGAGGCCTGAGTTCATCGACCGCTCTCACCACCAGGTCAGCAATGCTCACGAGTTCGAATCACGCAACTCGCGCCGCAGGATCTTCCCGGTCGTGGTTTTCGGCAGTTCGTCGACGAACTCGATCGAACGCGGGTACTTATATGCCGCCATCTGCTGCTTGCAGAACTTGATCAGCTCCTCCTCGGTGACGGCCGCACCGGACTTGAGTGAGACGTAGGCCTTCACCGTCTCGCCGCGGTACTGATCCGGAACACCGACCACTGCGGCCTCACGGACCGCCGGGTGACCGTAGAGCACGTCCTCGACTTCACGTGGCCATACCTTGTAACCGGCCGCGTTAATCATGTCCTTCTTGCGGTCCACAAGGTAGAACCAGCCGTCGGAGTCCATGAACCCGACGTCACCAGTGCGCAATTCACCGCTGGGCAGGCTTTCCGCGGTCGCCTCTGGTTTGTTCCAGTAGCCGGGGATGACCTGCGGGCCCGAGGTGGCGATCTCACCAATCTGGCCAACGGGGACTTCCCCGCCCGCCTCGTCGAGGATCCGGACCACGGTGTTGAACACCGGCACACCCACAGACAGCGCCCCCGAGTTCGGGTCCACCGGTGCCTTCTTGCCCAGGGGTACCGCGTGCGACGGCGAGTTGGTCTCGGTCAGACCGTAGATGTTGTGGATGTAGAGACCGGTCTTCTCCATGAACTGGTCGGTGATCGCGGGCGCGATCGGCGCGCCTCCGGAGTAGATCATCCGGAAGGAAGACCAGTCCTCCCTGGTCACCCCGTCCAGCCCCGAGAGGTTGATGAACACCGTGATCGAACCGACGGTGAACGTGGGCTGGTGTTCACGGATCGCGTCGATGACCACCCCCGCTTCGAACCGGTGGTTGATCACCAGCGGGCACCCCGCGAGCAGTGCGACCCCCATGTGGCCGATCAGGCCGGTGATATGGAACAGCGGAGCGACCCCGAGCACGGAGTCCTCGGCGGTGAAGCCCATCCAGTCCCGGTACGTCTGGGAGTTGAACACCATCGTGCCGTGGGTGCACATCGCACCCTTCGGCACGCCGGTGGTCCCCGAGGTGTAGCACAGCACGGCCACGTCGCCGGAACCCGGATCAACGGATACCGGCTTGCGGCCGTCGTTCTGGCTGAAGATCCCCTCGAGGTCCAGCGTCCCCTCCGGACGCAACCGCTGCACACCGGCGAACAGCCGCTCGTCGTTGCGGGACTGCCCGTCGAGCGGGGAGCAGGTGATCACCGTCCTGACTGCGGTCTCACCGGTCGCGATGACCTCCTTAGCCACCGACTCGTACAGGTCGTCAAGGCACAGCAGTGCACTGGCACCCGAGTCAGCGAGCAGGTAGGTCAGCTCGCGGCCCTTGTTCATCGGGTTGATGACCACAGCCGCGCCGCCGGCCTTCCATGCTGCCACCAGCGAGATGACGAACGCCGGGTTGTTCTGCACATAGACCGCAAGCCTGTCCCCGGCGGCGAACCCGCTGTCGGCCAGGGCCACCGCGAGCGAGTCCGAACGCACGTCCAGGTCGGCCATGGTAAGCACACCGTCGAAGTACCTGATCGCCGCACTGTCCGGTGCCCGCGTCACCGACGCGTTGAACATGTCGAGCATGGTCGGGTAGTCCGGCGTAATGTCGGTCGGCAATCCCCGGCTGTAGAGCTTGGTCCAGGGACGTTCGGTATATGTCGTCATTTGATCACCAGGGGGTTGACGGGCGAGCCGCTCGCCTGGTTCACCTTCAGCGGGGCCGCCGTGTAGAGGAAGGTGTACTGCCGGTCCTCAGCACAGTGGGCGGCCAGCTTCTCCAGGTCGCAGATCTCGGTCAGCGCCACACCGAGGTTGCGCATCAGGGCGCAGTGCAACGGAAGCGCCATGCCATTGTTCGGGTCGATGGTCACCTCGTTGGCGATGGTGTCGGTGACAAGGTTCGGGATCTCCATGTCCTGGAACCACTGCACCAGCTCGGGACTGTAGACCAGGCCAGGTTCGCAGAATCCCTCGTAGAACTTCCCGCCCCGGTCGAAGAAAAGCTTGAGGAAGTTCGTACGGATGATCAGGATGTCGCGCTTCTCGATCTTGACGCCCTGGGCCTCAGCACACGCCACTAGGTCCTCGTGGGTGAAGGTCTCGGCCTTGTCGAGGTTCTCCTTGCCACGAAAGCGGGCCAGGTCGAGCAGGATGCCCCGCCCGACAACACCACACTCCGCGATCGGAGCCACGCTGGCCTTGTCCAGTCCGCCGACCGTGCTGCGCGCGTCGTATCCATTCCAGAGCTGGCCGCCGTACCAGACGTGGCCGAGCGCGTCGTACTGCGTCGAACCCTGGAGAAACGCGCTGATCTTGTCGTCTGCGTAGTGCAGGCCACCAGGGAACTGCGGAGCGCCGTCGCCGTCCCATGAGGATTCGTCCAAGATCATCGTTTTCTCGGCCGGCGTCCGCCCAGGCCAAACCGGGTCGCCGTTGGGGTCACCGATCAGCCGCTGCAGGGTGAACACCGTGCCGGACTTGATGTGACGCACACCGCGGAAGACTTCCTCGGTGGTGAGGTAGTTCAGAGCGCCAACCTCATCCTCCTCGCCCCACTTGCCCCAGTTCTTCGGGGCACCCCTGAGAGCTTCATCCA
The DNA here is from genome assembly GCA_049676235.1 of Streptosporangiaceae bacterium. GTDB lineage: Bacteria > Actinomycetota > Actinomycetes > Streptosporangiales > Streptosporangiaceae > Palsa-504. The sequence continues at coordinate 5,459 of JBAUAY010000624.1, read as the reverse complement.
TGGTCGGGACTTCAGTCATCCGGATTGTGGCGTGGAAACCCTGGCCTTCAGGCCGGGGAGGACACGCCGCGTCACCTCCCCTGAAATGTCGGTGCAGTACGGTATGTTCGAAACGTCCGCTAGAGCCAGGCGGGCACATGCACTACCCAGCACCAGACCGCGGCAGGGCATGCCGTGGCCGCGCGGGGAGGCGACGGGACTGCCCGGCCTGCGAACCGCGAACCTACAGTGCGACCACAGGTCGCGGCTGGAATCCTCGTCCTTAAGGGCGATGGAGGATGTCAACCAAGCAGATCCTTCCTAGAAGAACGAACAGAACGCTCGCTCGGAGATCCATAGTGGATTGAGACCACCGTCGCCCCAATCATCAGCCCTTGTCAACCCTGGCTGCAGATATCTATGGGTCATGAGCCCTTATGGTGTTCAGGTATCCTGAACGCCATGAAGGGTGTATCCGGGCCCGTTGCGGCCGCGCCGAACACGCGAGAAGCCGTGCGCCGGCTGCGAGCCGCGCGGGGTATCTCGGTACGGGAGCTCGCCGCCCGGGTAGGAGTCAGCCCGGCAACCATCAGCGCCATCGAGAACGGTAAGACCGGTATCTCGATCCAGCGGCTACACCAAATCGCAACAGCACTCGCCGTACCTGCAGCATCGCTCGTCGAGGATCCGCCAGCCCCGACGCAACCGCGGAACGCAGGGCCGTCCTCAGTCCAACTCGGCACCGGGAACTGGCGCGACTTCGCTCCCCTGCCGATCGGCCCCGTGCTAGCCGGAGCGATCAAGGCGTTCGTCGCGACCGGCTACCACGGGGCAAGCATGCGGTCGATCGCGCAGTTCGCAAACATGAGCGTGCCAGGCGTGTACCACCACTACCCCAGCAAACAGGACTTGCTGGTAAAGATCCTCGACATCACGATGATGGACCTCCTCTGGCGGCTGCAGCACGCACGCGACGACGGGAACAATCCGATCGAGAGAATCGCGCTAGTCGTCGAAGCGTTGGCTCTCTTCCACACGAGACGAAGCGACCTCTCCTTCATCGGCACCAGCGAGATGCGCAGCCTCGAACCCCATCACTACCGCCGAATAGGCAGGCTCCGCGACGAAGTCCAGCACCTGCTGGATACGGAGATTGCAGCGGCCATTACGGCGGGCGATCTCGCCGTCAACTATCGACGTGATGCGGGGAAGGCGATAGCGACCATGTGTACGGCGCTAGTGCAGTGGTTTCAACCCGACGGACTTACCACCCCGGAGCAGATCGCCAAGGAATACGCGCAGTTTGCACTGCGCCTTCTGGGATACAACGCCATGCGCCAGCCTCAATCCCGTGATCTGGCTTCGGCGGCCCCGGCAGGGGCGGCCGGCAGTCGTGATGTGATCTTGTTACGTCAAATGGTCGTTGCGAGGGCTATGGTTCAGCGACGGCTAAGCTGCAGCCGCGGGCCCGCCGACCGGCGGGCCCGCGGTGTTCTTGGTTGTCTCTCGCAAAACGCGTACAGCCGGCGGCTACCGCTGGCCCGAGATGACGACCACCGGGCATGCCGCGTGATTCACAACTTGAGCGCGCACCGAACCCGGCATCAGCCGGGCGAAGCCGCCGCGCGCGCCGACGACAACCATGTCGGCGTCATGCGAGGCCTCGATGAGTGCATGCCCCGGCTGGCCGATAGACCCGTGCACCGTCACCGAGCTGGGCCGGCTATCGCGGAGATTGCTGATGGTCTTGCCTACCGCCTCCTCGGCTGCGTGCAGGACCCTCTGCACTTCGGGCCGGTCCTCGGGGTAGATGATCGGGTTGGCAGTCCATGCGCTTGCTGCGACCCGGTGCACGGCCAGGACCGTCAGCGGGGCGTGCTCGAGCGCTGCGTGCGTCACTGCCCATTCGAGTGCATGCTGCGACTCAGCTGAGCCATCGACGCTGACAACGATTCCAGGCACTTGTTTGCCTGCTCCTTCTTCCAGGGCTGCCCTCGATGGTCAGCCGCTATCTGCTAAAACGCCGTACAGGAAGGAGCACTTTCGATCCTTATACACCTCATGCACTAAACCGCACGATCCATGCGCCTTCCATGCACATACATCCAGACCGGCGTGGCGTTCGCTGAAGATCAGCATGCAGTCGGTGGCCTCGGTCCGAGCGGTAAGCAGGAATCGTCCTGCGTGGACGTTCGCGGAGACTGCGGGGACGGACCAACTCGCCAGCTCCCGGCCAACGATCTGCTAAGCGACGGATCGCCCGGGCCGGTTTGCATGACAGGGAACGCCGGTCAAGGCTGGTGCCGTGCGCTTCTTTCGCAAATCACCAGCCCCGGGACCGGCGCCGCGCCGGGTGCATCACCCGTGGAACCCGCCGAAGGCGGAACTTCCAGGCATCGTGCCGATCGATACCCTGCACTTTGACCGGTCAGCTGGCTGGGGTGATGATCCCGTACTCGTGGATCTTGCGGTAGATCGTCGCCCGGGACATGCCCAGTGATCCGGCTCCCTTGGCTTTGTTGCCGTGGTGATCCAGCAGGCTCTGCACGATGGCGTCGCGTTCTATCGACTCCAGCGGGCTGAGCAGCCGGCGGCTCACGCTCCAGCATTCCGGCGGAAGGTCACCTGGATGGATTGTCCCGGTGCGCCGGTGCAGGGCAACCCGTCGCAGGACCTGCCGGAGCTGCTCGGTGTTGCCTGGCCAGTTCGACCGCAGCAGCAGATGCATCGCCTCGGGCGAGCAGGCCAGCGGGCCATGAGGGTTCAGCCTGGCCAGGAAAAACGGCACGAGCTCATGCAGGTCCTCGATGTGGTGTCGGAGCGGGGGAAGCTCCACGGCGCCGGGGAAGAACTTCAGCAGCCCGGCCAGATCGCCGCTTACCGGGCCCTGGCCAAGCGTGATCGCAACCCACAGAACATGCTGCCTGCCCGCGGCCAACGCTTGCTCCAGCGCTATCCACAGCGCCCGGAGCCGCAGGGTGCTGACCCGGTCAACGTGCCGGATGACCAGGCTCCCCTCGCCCTCAAGCAGTTCGCCCAGCGCCCGCACCATCCAGTCGTGATCACCAGCTTCGGCTGCGTCCAGCACGTGGAAGGCGCCGGCCGGATTGCGGCGTCGGCAGACAGCCCGCAGCAGCGCCAGCTTGCCGGCTCCGGGCTCGCCCTCCAGTGAGAGCCACTCGCCCGAGGCGCAGGCTGCCTCCACCTGACGGCAGCCGCGCAGCCACAGCGGACCGGAGCCCACCAGGGCGGGCCCGAACCTGCGCGTCTGCGAGCCTGTCCCCGCATCCGCCGCTGCCTGGCTGGCCGGCTCGATCAGCTTCACATGGACCACGCCGCCAGCGAGCCGCCGCCTGCCCTTCCCGCGCAGGGGACGGCAGTGCATCCGCGCGCTGGCCCCGGTAGGCAGCTCCACATCCACCTGAGCAGAATGGCCGCCGGCCAGCGCCTCGGCTGCATGGCCGAGGAGCGCGGCCTGGTCGCCGGGGTCGAGCATGTCCCGCGCCTGGTCGTTCATCAGCACCATGTCGTGGGTTAGCGCAAAGACGAATCCGCCGGCGTACCGGCAGGCCCGCAGATACTGCCGCAGCAGCTGGAATTCCTCCGCGCTGCTGTCGTCGAGCAGGCCCTGCGTGACCTGGCGGGCAGTGCTCTGGGCGAGCGCGATCAGCAGCGGGCCGGCGTCCTTGCGCCAGCTGGTCAGGTTCACGGCGCCGACGGCCTGGCCGGAGATCGGGTGCCGGATCGGCACCGCGGCGCAGGCGAGGTCCTCAAGGTGCTCGGCGTAGTGCTCGTGCCCGAATACGTGCGCCGCCTGGCCGCTCTCCAGCGCGGTGCCGATCCCGTTGGTGCCAGCGAACTCCTCGGCGTAACTGAAGCCCGGCGCCAGCTGAACGCGGTCCAGGTGCCGCTCAAGATCGTGATCGGCTGTCAGCCTGGACAGCGCCACCCCCTGCGCATCGGTGAGGATAACGCTGACCGGCTCACCCTGCAGATCCTCGCGCACTTTCTCGAGCACCGGCAGGGCGGTACGGGTCAGCGGGGTGTCGAGGTCGGGATCGCGGACGTAGGAAAGGTCAATGTGGTCGGCCGCGACATGCCACTCCCGAGAGCGCCGCCAAGACGCCAGGATCGTCTCACGCACCTGGCCCGGCTCGATCGGCTCCGCTGTCAGGAATCGTTCCCTGGCCCGGGCCAGCCCGCTGTCACCGGTCACCTCCGGCCGCCAACGCGCTCCGCACGACATGCCTGACCCCGGTCTGCGACTGCTCCTAGCACGGGACCGGCCGGGACCCTGGCTGGCCACCCTGCGCTGCTCCCTGGCGGGTGGCCGGGGTCACCGCCGGCGGCGCGCCGTCGTCATCGAGCCGGGCCAGGGCCAGGAGGTCCGCGGCCTCGAGATCGTTAGCGGCGAAGACGTCCATCGTGTCACCGGTTCCACATCCGCAGCCGCCAGGCCAGGCATCTGACCCAGCGGCTTGCAAGGGGCACCGACAGCCTCAGCCGTATGCGCGGCACTGTGAGCGCTAGGACCACTGCGATGGCGAGACCGATGGCGTGCGCTCTTGCTGTAGCTCCGGGTAGTGAGCCGCTGACGGCTGGGTTCCGGTGCCTGTCTTGCACGCTACGCTCACATCCAATAACTAGCAACACATTTCCAGAATTTCATAACATGCTGACGATGGCGGACTGGATCTTCCTGACGCCCGGGCGCTGCTGCGCATCGCCCATTCCCCGGAGGTGCGCCTGCGCGACATCGCGACCAACCGGGGGCACACCTGCTGCTGCCGGAACCCGGTCGGCTGATCCCGATCTCTTCTTCCCGGTGTCACCTGCCGGAAAAGGCTCTGGAGCAGGCGGCGGAGGCGAAGGCCATTAGCGCGGGGCGCCGGGTCCGGCGCGAATGCCTGGCGTTCGCGCGGGCCACACATCAGATCCACGGGGTGTCCGGCAGCATGACCGAACAGGAGCGCTATCTGTTGCGGAAGGCGGATGGACGAAGGACTGATCCAGGCACAGGTGACGGCCGCGCGAATCGCCTGCCTGCGAATGACCGTAGAGCAGCTGACGACGTTGCTCGGCAGCGTTGAGCGTGCTTCCAGCCTGTTCCATGCTCAGGAACTCGACCACGATGATCCGTTGCCCTTCCGGGTGCGGCGGTGGCCAGTCACCCTCGGCGGCCTCTGGGATGCCGCCAGCGCGGTCATATTCCGGATACCGTCTGCGGACTTGCGGACGGAAACCAGATGCCCCTGCCGGGCCTCGGCGTCTAGCAGGTGGCCGAGGCTCACGGTATCGCCGCGCTGCCCTCACCGTTGGCATCCGCAATGTGCAGTCACGTTGCGGATACCCCGGCTGCGGCCTTGCGCTGCAAGATGGCCACAAGATACGACCCGAAGGGATCCCCGAGATGAACGCCCGACCGAATATCGTTCTCGTCCACGGCGCGTGGGCCGAGGGCTCGTGCTGGAGCGGCGTCA
>JBAUAY010000623.1:0-8565 GCA_049676235.1 Streptosporangiaceae bacterium | reverse complement strand
CACAGCTCGCGGTCCGGGATGACCAGTGCTACGTGCAAGGTCACCGCTCCATCTCCCTGGCCTTCTTCTCCACGTCCTCGATCCCGCCGACCATGTAGAACGCCTGCTCGGGCAGGTTGTCGTACTTACCCTCGGCGATCGCCTTGAACGAGGAGATTGTCTCCTCAATCGGCGTGAAGACACCCGGCTGCCCGGTGAACTGCTCGGCCACGTACATCGGCTGGGATAGGAACCGCTCGATCCGCCGTGCCCGCTGGACGACGACCTTGTCCTCTTCGCCGAGTTCGTCGACGCCGAGGATGGCGATGATGTCCTGCAGTTCCTTGTACCGCTGCAGGATCTGCTGCACCTCGCGGGCCACGTCGTAGTGCTCCTGGCCGATGTACTTGGCGTCCAGGATCCGTGAGGTGGAGTCTAGTGGGTCCACGGCCGGGTAAATCCCCTTCTCGGTGATCTCACGGGACAACACCGTGGTCGCGTCGAGGTGGGCGAACACGGTGTGCGGCGCCGGGTCGGTGATGTCGTCCGCGGGCACGTAGATCGCCTGCATGGAGGTGATCGAGTGGCCGCGGGTCGAGGTGATCCGCTCCTGCAGCTGGCCCATCTCGTCAGCCAGCGTCGGCTGGTAGCCGACCGCCGAGGGCATCCGGCCGAGCAGCGTGGACACCTCCGAGCCGGCCTGGGTGAACCGGAAGATGTTGTCGATGAACAACAGCACGTCCTGCTTCTGCACATCGCGGAAGTACTCGGCCATGGTGAGCGCCGACAGGCCGACACGCAGCCGGGTGCCCGGCGGCTCGTCCATCTGGCCGAACACCAGCGCGGTGTCCTCGATGACGCCGGACTCGGTCATCTCGAGCCACAGGTCGTTGCCCTCGCGGGTGCGCTCGCCCACCCCGGCGAAGCAGGAGACACCGCCGAAGTTCTTGGCCACGCGGCGGATCATCTCCTGGATCAGCACGGTCTTGCCGACACCGGCCCCGCCGAACAGCCCGATCTTGCCGCCCCGCACGTACGGGGTCAGCAGGTCGAGAACCTTGATGCCGGTGGTGAACATCTCGGTCCTCGGCTCGAGCTGGTCCAGCGGCGGGGGGTCGCGGTGGATCGGCCACCGCTCGGTGATGTGCAGCGACGAGGTGGGTACGTCGAGCGTCTCGCCCAGGGCATTGAACACGTGCCCCCTGGTGACGTCGCCGACCGGCACCTCGATCGGCGCCCCGGTGTCGGTCACCTCGGCGCCGCGCACCATGCCGTCGGTGGGCTGCATCGAGATCGTCCGCACCATGTTGTCGCCGATGTGCTGCTCGACTTCCAGCGTCAGCATCTGTGTCGTGTCGCCGAGCGTGACATCGGTGTGCAGCGCGTAGTAGATCTCCGGCATCTGGTCCGACGGGAACTCGACGTCCACGACGGGGCCGTTGACCCTCGCGACACGGCCGGTGCCCGCGGCGGCTTCGCCGCTCTCGGCTGAGTTTTCAACGGTCGCGGTCATGTGTCCCTCACTCACTCATGTGCGCTTGCCCCGGCGAGCCCGGTGGCGCCGCCGACGATTTCGCTGATTTCCTGGGTGATCTCGGCCTGCCGTGCGTTGTTCGCCTGGCGGGTCAGCGTCTCCAGCAGATCACCCGCGTTGTCTGTGGCCGCCTTCATCGCACGCCGCCGCGAGGCCAGCTCGGCGGCCGCCGCCTCGAGCATGGCGTAAAAGATCCTGCTCGCCACGTACTGCGGCATCAGGGCGTCGAGCACTTCTGCTGGCCCCGGTTCGAATTCGTATTGGGGTAGTGGCCCTGACGGGCTCTCCTGGTCGGTGTCCTCAATCTGCAGCGGCAGGACCCTGCGGGCCGCGGGCCGCTGCGTCAGCATGGAGACGAACTCGGTGCTGACAAGGTGGATCTCGTCCACGCCGCCGTCTTCGGCGTTGAACGCCTCGAGCAGCGTGGTGGCTATTTCCTGCGCGTTCCGATACCTCGGCGCGGCGGAGAAACCGCTCCAGGAGTCGGCGAGGTCAAGCTCGCGGAACCGGTGCCAGCTGACGCCCTTACGGCCAGCCACGTACAGGACCGGCTCAATGCCCCGGTCCCGCAGCAACTGCCGCAGCCGGGCCGATTCACGCAGCACGTTCGCGTTGTAAGCGCCGGCGAAGCCCTGGTCGCTGGTCAGGATCAGCACCGCGGCCCGCGACGGGTTCTCCGGCTCCTCGGTGAACGGGTGATTGATCGTGGTCGAGCGGCTGATCACCGCCTCCACCGCGCGGGTGAGCTCGCGCGCGTACGGCTCGGCCGCGCGCATCTGCTGCTGCGCCCGGACGATCCGCGAGGACGCGATCAGCTCCTGCGCGCGGGTGATCTTGGCGATGGACTGGACTGTGCCGATCCGCCGCCTGACCAGACGAAGCTGGGCTCCCATGGGTTACTTCTTCTCGTCGGGTGCAGGCGGGGGATTCCGCCGGGCGATCGTCTCCTGGCCCTCGTCTTCCAGCGCCTTGGCCGACTCGTCCTCGGCGCTGAGCAACTCGCCGGAGCTGGTCTCGAATACCCTGCGGAAGTCCTCGACCGCGTCCTTGAGCGCGGTGATGGTGTCCTCGCTCAGGTCGAGCGATTCCCTGATCGCCTGCAGGATGCCGCCGTGCCCGCGCCGCAGGTACTCCAGGAACTCCGTCTCGAACCGGCCGATGTCCTCGATCGGCACGTCGTCCAGGTAGCCGTTGCCGCCCGCCCAGATCGACACCACCTGCTCTTCGACGGGGAACGGGTCGTACTGCGGCTGCTTGAGCAGTTCGACCAGCCGCGCGCCGCGGTCGAGCTGCGCCCGCGAGGCCGCGTCCAGGTCGGAGGCGAACGCGGCGAACGCCTCCAGGTCGCGGTACTGCGACAGCGCCAGCCGCAGGCTGCCCGCGACCTTCTTCATCGCCTTGATCTGCGCGTTGCCGCCGACTCGCGACACCGACCGGCCGACGTTGATGGCGGGCCTGACGCCCGCGTTGAACAGGTCGGCTTCCAGGAAGATCTGCCCGTCGGTGATGGAGATGACGTTCGTCGGGATGTAGGCGGAGATGTCGTTCGCCTTGGTCTCGATGATCGGCAGGCCGGTCAGCGATCCGCCGCCGAGATCGTCGGACAGCTTGGCGCACCGCTCGAGCAGCCGGGAGTGCAAGTAGAACACGTCGCCCGGGTAGGCCTCGCGACCCGGCGGCCGGCGCAGCAGCAGCGAGACCGCGCGGTACGCCTCGGCCTGCTTGGACAGGTCATCGAAGATGATCAGCGCGTGCTTGCCCTGGTACATCCAGTGCTGCCCGATGGCCGAACCGGTGTAAGGCGCGATGTACTTGTAGCCCGCCGGGTCGGAGGCCGGGGCGGCGACGATCGTGGTGTACTCAAGCGCGCCGGTTTCCTCGAGCGTCTGGCGCACCGAGGCGATGGTGGAGCCCTTCTGGCCCACCGCGACGTAGATGCAACGCACCTGGCGGGTGACGTCGCCCGACTCCCAGTTCGCCTTCTGGTTGATGATCGCGTCGATCGCGATGGCGCTCTTGCCGGTCTGCCGGTCGCCGATGATCAGCTGCCGCTGCCCCCGGCCGATCGCGGTCATCGCGTCGATGGCCTTGATGCCGGTCTGCAGCGGCTCCTTGACCGGCTGGCGCTCCACCACCGACGGCGCCTGCGTCTCGAGCCGGCGCTCCTCGGTGTCTTCGATCGGGCCCTTGCCGTCCAGCGGCTCGCCCAGCGGCCCCACGACACGGCCCAGGAAGCTGTCGCCGACCGGGACGGATAGCACCTCGCCGGTGCGGCGGACCTGCTGGCCCTCCTCGATCTCGTTGAACTCGCCGAGGATGACGACGCCGACCTCGCGCACGTCCAGGTTGAGGGCCAGGCCCCGGACACCGTTCTCGAACTCGAGCAGCTCGTTGGCCATGGCGGAGGGCAGGCCCTCGACCCGCGCGATGCCGTCACCGCACTCGATAACGGTGCCTATCTCTTCGCGCGAGGCACCTTCTGGCTCGTATTCCTCGACGAAACGCGTCAGCGCGTCCCGGATCTCTTCCGGCCGGATCGTCAGCTCAGCCATTGTCCTCTGTGTCTTTCCTTGCGTAGGCTTCCCGGCTCGTCACTTGGTCGATGGCGGCGGATTCTTCCGCTTTCGGTAGCATGTCAGCTCGCCAGCTTGCGCCGAACGGCGGCCAGCCGGCTGGCCACGGTCCCGTCAATAAGCTCATCCCCGATCTGAATGGAAATACCACCCACAACCGAGGGGTCAATCACGACATTCAGGTGAACTTGGTGCCCGTACGAGGCGGCTAGCGCGTCGGCGAGCTGCCTGCGCTGGGTGGCGGACAGCTCGATCGCCGACCGCACCACCGCGATCAGCTGCTCCCGGCGCCGCGCCGCGATGCCCGCGCACAGGTCCAGGGCCGCGGTCAGCGACCGCCCGCGCGGGTGCACCACCATCTGGCTGATCAGGCGCAGGGTCACCGGGGTCACCTTGCCGTCGAGCAGCGCACTGAGCAGAGCCTGCTTGCGCTCCGCGGGCAGCGAGGAATCGGCCAGCGCGGCCCGCAGGTCCGGCTGCCCGGCGACCACGCGGCCGAACCTGAACAGCCCGTCCTCCAGGTCGTCGAGGCCGCCGTCCGCTTGCGCGGCGAGAACCATCGCCTCGATGGCGAGCTGCTCGATCGCGTCGACCATGTCGCCCGGGATCGCCCACCGGGCTTCGGCGGCCGCCACGACCAGCGCCTCGGTGCGCTGCGTCACCTTGCCGTGCAGCAGCGCGCCCGCGATCGCGCCCTTCTCCGCTGCGGGCTTGCCCGGATCGGACAGCGCGCGCCGCAGTGGATGCTCGGTGTCGAGCAGGCCGACGACGGCGAACAGCTCGTCGGCGAGCCTGGTGGCCACGGTGGCGCTGGTGATGTTCTCGGCCGCCAGCTGATCGGTGAGGGCGGCGAACGAGGCCCTACTCGCACCGCGCACGCTCATCGCCTCCCGTTCGTACTTCGGAGATTTGGTCCGAACGGGCTGTGGTGACAGCCCGGGAACCGCTGGCCCGCCTCACTAGCTGGACACCTCGAGCTCGGTCAGGAACCTGTCCACCATCCGGCTCTGCCGTGCCTCGTCGGTGAGCGACTCGCCCACGATCCGGCTGGCCAGCTCGGTCGCCAGCGTCCCGACTTCGGCCCGCAGCGCGTGCAGCGCCTGCTGCCGCTCGGCCTCGATCTGCGCCTGGGCGGCCTCGGTCACCCGGCGGGCCTCCGCCTGCGCCTGCTCGCGCATCTCGGCGATGATCTGCGCGCCTTGCTCCCTGGCCTCCTCGCGCAGCCGGGCCGCCTCGTGCCTGGCCTCGGCCAGCTGCTCACGGTACTGGTCAAGCAGCTGCTTGGCCTCGGTCTGGGCCTCCTCGGACCGGGCGAGGCCGCCTTCGATCATTTCGGTGCGGTCGGTCAGCGTCTGCTGGATCCTCGGCATCAGCAGCTTGGCGAGCACGCCGAACACGACCAGGAACACGATCGTCCCGATGATGAACTCGGGCAAGGCCGGGAGCAGCGGGTTCTGCCCCGTCTCCGACTGGGCTAGGTACGACAACATGACGCGGCCACCTCCAGCGGAGATCAGTATTTGAAGATGAAGGGGGCCACGAGGCCGATCAGGGCGAGCGCCTCGGTGAGCGAGAAGCCGATCCACATGTACAGCGAGATACGGCCGGTGGCCTCGGGCTGGCGCGCCATCGCCTCGATCGCGTGGCCGAAGATCAGGCCGATGCCGATGCCAGGGCCGATGGCCGCGAGACCATAGCCGATCGCGCCGGCGTTGATGCTTATGACGCTCTTGGGAGTAACAGCGGCGGCGGTTACGAGAGAAGCAGCAACAGACATAGATTCAGTCCTTTACATGTCGTACCGGCGGCTCGTCCCGCCGGATGGGTCGTAGGTACGGCGGGTCAATGTGCCGACTCCAGCGAGCTGGCGATGTAGACGGCGGTCAGCGTGGTGAAGATGAACGCTTGCAGCAGGTCGATCAGCAGCTCGAGCCCGAAGACAAAGAACGTCATGGCGAACGAGCCCGCAGCGAAGAGCAGCCCGATGGACGCGCTCGCCAGGTACCAGCTCGCGAGTATGAAGATCAGCAGCAGCAGGTGCCCGGCGAACATGTTGGCGAACAGCCGCACGCCCAGGGTGAACGGCTGGACGACGAAGAACCGGAGCAGCTCGATCGGGATCAGGATGATCAGGATGGGCTTGGGCACGTCCCAGGGGATCATGTTCTTGATGTAGCCGGGGAACCCCTGGTGCTTGAACCCCAGGTACAGGTAGAGAAAGTAGACGAGGAAGACGAGCGGCCAGACGAAGCCGATCCGCGACATGGTCGGGAACTGGAGGACCGGGATGAGCTCCATCAGGTTCATCAGCCAGATATAGAAGAACAGCGACACCAGGAACGGCAGGTAGGAGTCGCCCCGCTTGCCCAGGGATGGCCGCAGGATCTGGTCACGCACCAGCAGGATGCCTACCTCGCCGATGTTCTGCACACCGCGCGGGATCAGCTGGGGCTTGTGGAAGGCCGCCCAGAAGAAGGCGATCACCAACAGTCCGCAGATCACGGCGATGAGCATCGGCTTGCTGAAATGGAACGAGCCGATGCTGAACAGCGGCCGGAACATGAAGCTGTCCAGGCTCGGCGCGGGATAGCCGCACCCGCTGAAGATGTGGCATCCCCCACCCGCCTCCCCAGCCCCCTTCACTGCGAGCACCCCGACATCACCGGTCACCGGTCATCTCCTTCCGGGGAGGCTGCTCCGCCGCTCCCTGCCTGCCGTAGCGGTAGATGATGAAGCCGATCGAGATCGCCAGCCCGACCAGCATGCCGATCGGGAACAGCAGCGCGACGTGCACGGCCCGCCCGATCAGCCAGCCGATGCCGCCGTACGCGAGCATCCCGGCGATCAGGTAGCCGAACACCGTCCAGCCGACGTCCATGCCCTGGGCCCGGCCCTGCGCCGCGGCGGCTCTCCGGTCGACCTGGGGAACGGTCTGTTTGCCGACGCTGCTCATCTCACCTACCTCGCCCTACCGGTTGGGAATCCGGCTCCACGTAAAGCATCTTGAGCTTGATCGTCGTGATGACCTGCGTGGCGCTCCACACGAGGATGCAGCCGATCGCGGTGAAGCCGAGGGCCCTAGTGCTGAACGCCGTCGTCCCGTTCAGCGCGGAGAGCACGATCGCGAGGGCCACGATCTTGACCAAGTAGGTAATCATCGCGGCTAGCATCATGGCGGGCGGACTGATCCGCGCGGCCCGGCCCACCACGACCACGCTGATGCCGAAGAACACGATGACGATGGCCACCCCGATCAGCGCGCCGATCAGGCCCTTGACGCCGACCACGGCGGCGCTTACGGCGACCATGATCGCGGCCGCGACGGCCGTCAGCGCTCCCGCGCGCCGTACGACCGTGGCGTACTTCGCCAGCATTACAAGGCTCCTGGGGGTTCGACAGCGACACTGCTGACGCGGCACAATGTCCCACGTACGTTGCAGGAACCGGTGGCCGCGCCGCTGGCGCGGTGCGGGTATCCGGTCAGGTTTACGAAAGGTATCACGGGCCTCTCATTAGCCGTAGAGGGGCTGCTCGTGAAACATATCACAAAGTCCTTGACTCTGTCTTTACCTGATCGCACACAATTTATGACCAATTACGGGCGTCAGACCCCGCCAGACCCGCCTTCGCGGCCCGGATCCGCGCCTCGCGCGCATCGCCACCGCAGAAGCGACCCCACGAAACAGCCCCATACCCGGACATTTCTCCCGCACAGGTGCCTCGGCTCAGGCTCACGGCGGGCGACAGGGTCCGAGGTCAGCAAGGTCAAGAGAAGGTAAAGAACAGGTATAGCGAGTCCCTCCGGGGGTACTACCTGGGCCACGCGTCTGGATGCTGAGGCTGCGGGAACGGGCCATGGCCGCCGCGGGGGTCCTCTTCGGACGGCGCCTCCGCCTCCGGGAGCGGCGCGGCACCGGGGAACGGCACCGGATCAGTAAATGGGGCCGGACCAGCGAATGGCGGCTGGCCAGCGACGGGTTCCTGCCCGGGGAAGGGCAGCTGCCCGGAGAAAGGATCCTGCCGGGGGGCCGGGTCCTGGCCGGGGAACGGGTCCTGGCCGGGGAAGGGCACCGGGGTGGGGAACGACGCCGGGGTGGGGAACGACGCCGGGGTGGGGAAAGGGTCCCAATCGCGGAACGGGTTCTGGCCGTTGGGAGCGCCTTGACCAGAGAACGGCGCCTGACCGGGGAGCGGGTCCTGGCCGGGGAAGGGGTCCTGGCCGGGAAGGGGGGCGTGCCCGGGGAAGGGGGCCTGGCCGGGGCAGGGGCCCTGGCCGGGGAAGGGGTCGGCGCCAGGGAGACGGCCCGCGCGGGGCAGCGCATCGGCGGGAGGCGGAGACGCGTCTGCTGCGTACGAATCGCGGGGGAACAAGCCCGCGTCGCGGAATGGGCCCGCGTCCTGGGAGTATCCGGGCAGCGTGCCGCGGCCGGCTGGTGTCGCGCCGTTGCCCGCGGCGGCCGGCGGCGCTGCGGTCGACGG
>JBAUAY010000622.1:0-3005 GCA_049676235.1 Streptosporangiaceae bacterium | reverse complement strand
GGCCACCACGCTGCGCCGGTCGCCGTCACGACGGCGAGCAGCATGCCGAGCGCGACCAGGTCCCACGGGATGGCGAACCGGTCGATCCGGTGCCCGGCGAAGGTGTCCAGGCCCGGGGCGGCCGCGATCCACGCGGCTAGGCCGACTGCGGTCCCGGCCACAGCGGCGATGACGCCCACCACCGCTCCACCCGTGACCATGACCATCCGGAGCTGCTTGCGCGTCGCCCCGATGGCGGCGAGCATGCCGAGCTGGCGCTGGCGGCGCGCCGCGATCACGGCGAAACCTGCGGCGGCGACGAGGCCGACCAGGAGCAGCAGGACCGTGACGGCGCCGAGCGTGCCGCCTGCGACGGCTCCCTGGGTGCTGGCCCCCCGCGCCTGCCATACCAGCGGACCGTGGAATGCGGCGCGGAAGGCCTCGAAGCTGGCTGGGCCGGCGTTCAGCAGCACCGTCACCGACTGCGGCGGGGCGGCCCCCGCGGGCGAGACGAGAGCGAACTCATCGCTGAGGTCGCTGGGGTTCTCCACGATGCCAGTCACGGTCTGGTGGCCGTCGAGGGACAGTGTGGAGCCGATCCGCAGCTGGAGGGTCTGGGCTATCTGGCCGGTGACGGCGACCTGGCCGGGGCGGGCCGGGAAGCGGCCCCGGGTCAGCGCGAGCATCGGGCCGCTGTAAGGGCCGTGCGGGCTTTCTGCCCGGAACTCGACAGTCTGGGTCGAGCCTGGGATCGGCACGAACCGGCGGCCGATCACCTGGATGGTCCCGAACGCCTTCCGGGCCGCCGCGATGTCTGCCGCCAGGGCCTTCGGATTGGTCCCGTCGAACTGCAGCAAGTGGTTGGCGGAGCCGAACTGCGGGCCGGGCAGGGACGCTACGCCATAGGCAGCTGAGACGCTGAAGGCGGCCGCCGCGACCGTAAGAATCAGCAGCGCGAGGACCAGGATCTGCTGCCGCCACTCACGGCGGAACAGCCGCCACGCCCACCGGGCCATGGCCCGGCGGGCCGGGACGCCACCGCCAGCGGGGCCGGGCCGGACCTCCCAGTCACGCAGCGTCGCGCTCACCGCTGCGGGCCCGGGGTGAGCAGCGATTCCGGCCCCGGCGGGGTACGAGTCTGATCGATGATGCGCCCGTCGCGCAAGAACACCACCCGGTCAGCACACGCCGCGAACTGCGCGTCATGAGTCACGACCACCCCTGCCGCCCCCCGCCGGCAGGCCGCGAGCAGCAGCCGCATAACCGCTTCGCCGTTCACCGAGTCCAGCGCGCCGGTCGGCTCGTCCGCGAGCAGGACCTGGCGCTCGCCCACCACCGCGCGCGCGATCGCCACGCGCTGACGCTCCCCGCCGGACAGCTCATCAGGGAAACGGTCAGCCCGTTCCGCCACCCCCAGCTCCCCCAGGGCCTTCATCCCCGCTGGGCGCGCGGCCTTCATCCCGACGCCATCCAGTTCCAGGGGCAGCGTGACGTTCTCGACCGCGGTCAGCCCGGCGAGCAGGTTGAAATCCTGAAAGACATAACCGATCAGGCGGCGGCGCAGCTTCGCCTGGTCATTAAGCGAGGCACCCGACAGGTCGGTCCCGGCGACCAGCACCTGGCCGCTGGTGGGCTCCTCCAGGCTGCCGGCAATGGTAAGCAGCGTGCTCTTGCCAGAGCCGCTGGGACCCATGACCGCCACCAGCTCACCACCGCCGACCGACAGGCTGACCCGGCGCAGCGCATGCACCTCGGCGGCCCCGGTCCCGTAGACCTTCGACACCTCGCGCAGCTCCAGCACCGCCGTCATCACCGTGTTCCCATCCTGGGCCTGCGGGCCGCCGGGAAAGGCTCCGCAGGCGGGCTGTCCGGATCGGGTGCGGGATGCAGCTTCAGCCGGGCGTCGGCCGCATCCAGCCAGCGGACAATTCCCTCCAGCCGGAACAGCTCGGCGTCGGCGATAAGAGCCAGCCCGATATCCTCCTGCGCGGCCTCCGCCTTCAGGTGCCAGTACCGCTGCATCAGCTCGATCATGTGCCGCCGGTGGACCTGCACGACGTCGTGCACATCAGCCCCGGGCACCCGCAGGCTGATCAGCACCTTGATGACGAGCTCATCCCGCGGCGGAGGCAGGTCGCCGGCCGGGGTGCGGAGCCAGCCCTCCAGCTCCGCACGGCCGGCCTGGGTGATCACGAACCTCTTCTGCGGTCCCGCCCTGTCCTCGTCGCCGGACTCCACGAGCCCGTCGCGCTCAAGGCGCTGCAGAGTTATATACACCTGCCCCACATTTAGCGGCCACACCTCGCCCGTCCGCTCCTCGAACTCCTGCTGCAGCCGCAGGCCGTACTTCGGCCCCTCGCTCAGCAGGGCCAGCAGAGCGTGCCGGACGCTCACTGGCTAAGCCAGACACTATATATAACGATTAGCATACTCGTTATAGTAGCGGACCTGGAAGCGCCGCGAGCCAGCGGTCACCTACTGCGACAGCGCCGCCATCCGGGCCCTGCTCAGAGTCTCCGGGCTGGACCGGATCGCCACCGTCGTCACACTGGACTAGCCGCACGCGGCACCGGCGGTTCGGCGGGAATGCGGCCGGACGAACTGCTGGCAGCATTGCTAGCCACATGCATGACTATCTTCGCGCGGCCGGCGCTCGCCGACGCGCCAGGCTACACGGGGCTTTCGGCCACCTGGGGGCCGAACGCGGCGCGCACCCAGGCGACGATCTCGGTCGTGGACGCTCCGGGCGTGAAGATCCTGGCCACGCCCATCCGGGACAGCTCCTCGATGTCCTGGTCCGGGATGATGCCGCCGCCGAACACCACGATGTCCGAGGCCTCCCGCTCCTTGAGCAGCTCGATCACCCGGCTGAACAGCGTCATGTGCGCGCCGGACAGGATGGAGAGCCCGACCGCGTCGACGTCCTCCTGGATGGCCGCGGCTACGATCTGCTCCGGTGTCTGATGCAGCCCGGTGTAGATGACCTCAACGCCGGCGTCGCGCAGTGCGCGGGCCACGACCTTCGC
>JBAUAY010000621.1:0-11738 GCA_049676235.1 Streptosporangiaceae bacterium | reverse complement strand
AGGGCCCGGCCGGGGCGCAGGCCACCAGCACGCGTAACGCTGGCATCCAGCGGGCGGACGGCACGCCGGTGCGCGTGCTCGTCGTCGACGATGAGCCCAGCCTGGCCGAACTGCTGGCCAGCGTGCTGCGCTACGAAGGCTGGAACGTGCTGACCGCGGGCAGTGGCGCCGAAGCGGTGCGGACCGCCCGCGAGTTCCGCCCCGACGCGGTGGTGCTCGACATCATGCTCCCCGACTTCAACGGCCTGGAGGTCATGCGCCGGCTCCGGGCCGAGATCCCGCAGGTGTGCGTGCTGTTCCTGACGGCGCGGGACGCGGTAGAGGACCGGGTGGCGGGCATCACGGCCGGCGGCGACGACTACGTCACCAAGCCGTTCAGCCTGGAAGAGGTGCTGGCCCGGCTGCGCGGCCTGCTCCGCCGGGCCAACCTGACCCGCGCGCAGACCGAGGGGTCGCTCGTGGTCGGCGACCTGACCATGGACGAAGACGCCCGTGAGGTCCGCCGGGATGGCGAGCTCATCGACCTGACTGCGACCGAATTCGAGCTGCTCAGATTCCTCATGCGCAACCCCAGGAGGGTGCTGTCCAAGGCGCAGATCCTGGACCGGGTGTGGAACTACGACTTCGGCGGCCAGGCGCACGTAGTCGAGCTGTACATCAGCTACCTGCGTAAGAAGATCGACGCTGGGCGGGTACCGCTCATCCATACGGTCCGCGGCGTCGGATATGTCCTGAAGCCCGCTGGCTAATGTCCGCCCCGGAAGTCCATCGGGGCCGCCGGCTGGCGGCGCTGCTGTCGCTGCGCACCATCAGCGGCAAGCTCATCGTCGGGCTGGTCGTACTGCTCGGAGCGGCCAGCATCATTGTCAGTGTCGTCACCACCCAGTCGCTGCACAATTCGCTGATGTCGTCGCTCAACACCGAGCTCCAGGCCGCGACCATGCGCTGGCAGAACTGCGTCTTTCCGCCGCAAGGTAGCCATACCGATGCCTACGCCGACGCGGACCCGGCGGTTAACTGCTACGGCCAGGCCACCGGCACGTTCGAGGCCAAGCTGACGGGCCGCACCTTCTCCAACCTCAACGTGGTGCCCGGTGGGTGCAAGCTCTCCGCGGCGGACGAGAAGACGCTGCTGGCGTTGCCTACCACGCCGCTACCGTCGGGCGGACAGTACGGGCCCGGCCGACCGGGCGGGCCCGGTGCACCGGTCCTGCCGACCCAGACCGTGACCCTGACCTCGCTTGCCGGGGATTACCTGGTGACCAAGGTCCAGGCCAGTCCCGATGACACCCTGATCACAGGGCTGCCGCTGGCCACGGTGGATAACACCCTTAACAACGTCGAGAACACCGAACATGTGGTCTTCGCGGCCGTGCTGCTGCTCGCCGTCGTCCTCGGTGCCGGGCTGATCCAGGTCTCGCTCCGGCCGTTGCGCCGGGTCGCCGCCACCGCGACCAGGGTGACCGAGCTGCCGCTCGATTCGGGCGAGGTCACGCTCCCAGCCGGCGTCCCCGACACCGACCCGCGGACCGAGGTGGGCCGGGTCGGGGCCGCGTTCAACCGGATGCTGTTCCACGTCGAGAAGGCGCTGGGCCGCCGGGCGGCGAGTGAGGCCCGGCTGCGCAGGTTCGCTGCTGACGCCTCACACGAGCTGCGCACTCCGCTGTCCGCCATCCGCGGCTACGCCGAGCTGGCCCTGCGCCATCCGGGCCCGGTGCCCGAGGATGTGATGCACGCGCTAGGACGGGTTCAGTCGGAGTCGGCGCGGATGACCGTACTGGTTGACGACCTGCTGCTGCTGGCCAGGCTCGACGCGGGGCGGCCGCTCGAGCGCGAGCCGGTGGACCTGTCCCGGCTGGTTATCGAGACGACGAGCGACGCGCGGGTTGCCCGCGGGGATCACCGCTGGCAGCTGGACCTGCCGGACGAGCCGGTCCTGGTGCAAGGCGACGAGCACCGCCTGCACCAGGTGATAGCCAACCTGCTGAGCAACGCGGGCAAGCACACCCCGCCTGGTTCGACAGTCAGCGTCGCGCTCGCCCTCGGCGCGACCCTCACGGGGACAGGCACCACCGTGGCCGGCACCGCGGCGGTGCGGCGCGGCGACGTCCCCTCCGGGCCGCGGGTCGAGCTGAGCATCACCGACGACGGTCCCGGCATCCCGCCCGAACTGCTGCCCGAACTGTTCGAGCGGTTCACCCGGGGCGACACCGGCCGCGCCCGCGAGGTTAACGCCGCCGGTAAGAGCACGGGTCTCGGCCTAGCCATCGTGGACGCCGTCGTCGCCGCGCACGGCGGCTGCATCACCGTGACCAGCCGACCGGGCATGACCCGGTTCGCCATCCTCCTCCCGCTGGTGCCCGAGCCCGCCGGGCAGCCTCAGCCGCCAACGGTCCGGCCCGGCCGCATCAGCACCTGATAGTGACCTGGACGAGCCGACCACCCGGTCGGACCTGACCTGGCCGACCGGCTGCGTGCCGGGTGCAGCGGTCAGTTTGCGCCGTAGGCGGCGAGGAATGCCCGGGTTCCGGCGTCGGCGTAGCGGTCGAGGTCGGCTTGGGCGGGCAGTTCGGCGTCACCGCAGAGCATGACCCGGTTGAGCGGGGCCGACATGACCAGCCAGTTGAAGTGCTCGGCGGCCAGCCGCGTGTCCTGTAGCCGGAGCGTCCCGCGGGCGGCGAGGCCTTCGAAGGTGGCAGCCAGAGCGTCGATGGTGCGCCCGGGGCCGCTGTCGTAGAACAGGCGGCCCAGGTCCGGGAAGCGGCCCGCTTCGCCGATCACCAGCCGGCGCAGCTGCATCATCCGGGGCTGGATCACCTGGGCAAGCAGCGCGCGGGCCAGGCCCTGAAGGCCGGCCGCCAGGTCAGTGCTATCCCGCAGGCTGGCCACCTGCTCGGCGACGGGGTCGCTGGCCTCGGCGACGGTGCCGGTCACGATCTCGCGGAACAGGCTCTGCTTGCCGGCGAACTGCTTGTAGACGGTCTGTTTCGACACCGAGGCCGCCGCGGCGATCTGGTCCATGCTGGTGGCCAGGTACCCCTCGCGCAGGAACAGCGTGGTGGCCGCGTCCAGGATGGCCCGGCGCTTGCGCGCCGTCCGGGTCTCGCCGGGGTCTTGCGTGCTGGCCATGATCGTCTCGCTCACAGGCTAATAGTACTGGACAGTCCAGTTTTATGGAAGTACAGTACTGGACAGTCCAGTTTGATACGCCGCCGGGCCTGCTGGCCCGGCACCATCGAGGAGGAAGACGATGCGGGAACTCACCGCGGACATGTTCGTGTCGCTGGACGGCTTCGCCGCCGGGGCCGACGGCGGCCAGTCCTGGACGTTCGGCTACTTCGGCCCGGAGTTCGCCGCCTACGCGCAGCGGGTCCTGGCCGGGCCGCAGATCATGATCATGGGCCGGGTCACCTACGAGATCATCGCCCGGTCCTGGCCATCCGCACCGGGCCCGCTCGCCGGGCCGATGAACAACCTCCCCAAGCTGGTGTTCTCGGCCACCCTGGCCGAGCCGCTCGCCTGGAACAACGCCCAGCTAGCCAAGCACGAGCCCGTTGAGGAGATCCGTGCGCTCAAGGGCCAGCCCGGTGACCCGCTGCGAACCATCGGCAGCATCACCCTGGTCCGCCACCTGATGGCAGCGGGCCTGGTCGACCGGCTCCGCCTGATCGTGTTCCCGCACGTGCTCGGGCAGGCCGGCCAGGAACCAGTCTTCACCGGCTACCCCGAAACCAGCCTCACCCTCGCCAGCACCACCGTCCTGGACTCAAGCCTGGTGGTCTGCGAGTACCGCCCGAAGAAGGCAGTTGCTCATGACCACACCGATGACGGCGCCTGATTTAGGCGTGACAGCGCAGGTGGTCACCAGGACCACACCCATTCACGGCGGATCAGGGCCCCGGCCCTCCTGCCGTCCCGGCATGTACCGGATTCAGCGGTGAAATGCCGGTGAGATCCAGATGCGGCGTGGCTTGCGGCTCGGGCAGCGAGACAGCGCTCGCGCTCGGTGCCGGCTTCGGCTTGCGCGGCTTGCGGGCGCCCGCCCCGCCGCCCCGGCCTCGGTAGACGAGCAGGCCGTTGACGGGATCTGGCACGCCGTCCAGGGCCGCACGTACGGTCGGCAGGCTGAGGAATGTCTCCCACCGTTCCTCATTTTCGAAGCAGATCTCGAACACCACGCCCCAGCGGTCCGCATGCCACGACCCGTCGGCAGCGCCATTCGTCAGCGCCGCCTCGATCAATGCAGAGTCGTGCTGCTCCTGCCACCGGAAAGCCGAGAACTCGCCGTGCAGTACCTCGATCGACCACCATTCAGCCATTATGGAGATGGTACGTCTTGCGCCTGGATTCCGAACGGCCGCAGGCCCGGCACGGTAATCCGCAACAGCCTCTGCTGGCGGCTTGGCTCCGATTCGTGGTTTATGTAATCAGTGCTGCTCTTTCGTCGTTGCGGTTCTCTTGGCAGTCCGCCGGCGACGCATCGTTCCGATCTGTCACACTTGGCATACGCTGTGCGGGCGGTTAGGCTCGCTGACCTGCGATGGGGAGGGCTCCTGCGAGGGGCGGTACCAGCGGCGATGGACAGTTACAGCAGCATCACTCCGGGCGGCGGCAATGAGGCCCACGTGGACTGGGCGTTCACCCAGTCACCTTTCGCTCTGGCGATCCATGACAGGGACCTGCTGTGCCTGCGTGTCAACGACCGCATGTGCCAGATGTTCGGGCTCACTGAAGACGAACTGCGCGGACGGCGCCTCACCGATGTCCTGCCCGGTCCCCAGTACGGCGCACTGGAGCGCTACATGCGCCAGGTGCTGGACACGGGCGAATCGACGCAGCGGGAGACCTACCGCCGGGTACCAGGTGAGACCCGCGAACGCGCCTGGTCGGTTTCCGTTTCCCCGCTGAAGGATCAGGCCGGCTCGACGCGGGCAGTGTGGATCGGAGTGCTCAACATCACCGAGCAGTACGCTGCTCGGCAGCGGCTGACCCTGTTGAACCAGGCCGGCACCCGCATCGGCACCACCCTGGATGTGACCAGGACCGCCCAGGAACTGGCCGACATGGTGGTGCCGCGGTTCGCCGATCTGGCTATCGTTGACCTGCTTGACGCCGTGCTCAGCGGTGACGAGCCGAATCCGGGGCCGGTCACCGGCACCGTCGCGCTGCGCCGCGTCGCCCATCAGTCCATCTCCGAGGGTGTCCCCGAGGCCGTGGTCAAGCCCGGGGACGTCGACGTTCATCCGGAATCCTCTCCGTCAGCCCGTTGCCTGGCCACCGGCAAAGCGATACTGACCGGCGCGAACGATCCCACGTTCGTCCCGGCGACCGGCCACAACCCGGCTCGGGCGGACACGATCCGCAAGTACGGGCTCCACACTGTCCTGTCGGTGCCGATACGCGCCCGCGGGGTCACTCTTGGCGTCGCGGTCTTCGTCCGTGGCCAACGCCCGGAACCTTTCGAGCAAGACGACGTCCTGCTCGCCGAGGAACTCACGGCCAGAGCGGCTCTCTCTATTGACAATGCCCGCCGTTACACCCGCGAGCGGACCACCGCTCTCGCCCTGCAGCGCAGCCTGCTGCCGCAACGACTCCCCGAACAATCGGCCGTGGAGGTGGCCAGCCGCTACCTGCCCGCCAGTGCCCATGCCGGCGTGGGAGGGGACTGGTTCGATGTGATCCCGCTCTCCGGCGCCCGTGTTGCCCTGGTCGTCGGCGATGTCGTCGGCCACGGTATCCACGCCTCCGCCACCATGGGCAGGCTGCGCACCGCCGTACGAACACTCGCCGACGTCGACCTGCCTCCCGATGAACTCCTCACCCGCCTCGATGACCTGGTCAGCCGGCTCTCCGCCGAAACGGATGCCGACAACGGCGACGACGCGGAGATCGATATCGGCGCCACCTGCCTGTACGCGGTCTACGATCCGGTCTCCGGCCGGTGCAGCCTGGCCCGCGCCGGCCATCCGCTGCCCGTGCTCGTCACCCCGGACGGCGCCGTCGGCTTCCTCGACCTGCCTGCCGGTCCGCCGCTCGGTCTGGGCGGCCTGCCCTTCGAGAGCACCGAGATCGAACTGCCCGCAGGGAGCATCCTTGCCCTCTACACCGACGGCCTCATAGAGTCCCGCGACCAAGACATCGACCTCGGGCTTGAACGCCTGCGCAGCGCATTGACCCATCAGGAACCATCCCTGGAAACCGCCTGCGACAACGTCCTCAAGGCCGTGCTCCCCGGCCGTCCCGCGGACGACGTCGCCCTGCTCATCGCCCGCACTCACGCCCTGGACGGCGACCGGGTCGCCACCTGGGATCTGCCCGCCGACCCAGCCATCGTCGCCGACACCCGCAAACAGGTGGCCACCCGGCTCAGAGGCTGGGGCCTCGACGATGCGGTGTTCATCACCGGACTCATCGTCAGCGAACTCGTCACCAACGCGATCCGGCACGCCGAGAGCCCGATCCAGCTCCGCCTCATCCGGGACCGGACGCTCATCTGCGAGGTCTCCGACGGCAGCAGCACCGCCCCGCACCTCCGCCAGGCCCGCGCCCTTGACGAGGGGGGACGCGGCCTGCTCCTTGTCTCCAAGCTCACCCGGCGCTGGGGGACCCGCCAGACCCCCCACGGCAAGACCATCTGGGCCGAACAAGCCCTCCCCCAGCAGGAGTCATGGCCGTAGGGCACAGATCTGGGCTGTTGCGGTGGCGACCGCCACTATCTGGCCCGGGTGAAGCCGGTAAGTAAGCGGTTATAACCCGGGATTTTGGCCCGGTCCCCGCTTAGGCGGCGGCCTGTGCTAGTTCTAAGGGCATGGATACTGGCGAGCGGCGGCTCGTGGCAACGATGCCGCTGCACGCGATCACCTCGACCTACGGCGAGGAGGGACTCCGAGCCCGGTTCGCGGTCGAGATCGAGACGTGGCCCGAGGAGGATCAGCGCCGCCTGAACAAGGCCCTGGAACTCGCGGCGCGACTTCACGCCTCCGACCGCAGGGAGCGAGAGCCGTACATCAACCACCTGCTCCGGGTGGCGATCAGGATCATGTCTCACTACGGCGTGCATGACGCCGACGTGGTCTGCGCGGCCCTGCTGCACGACGCGGTGGAAGATCACGCTGCCGAGCTAGCCGGCCCCAACGGCGGCGGCCAGCAGGCCGCGCTCGCGGTGCTGGCGGCGGAATTCGGGCCGCGGGTGGCCGAACTGGTCGCCGCGGTGACCAACCCGGACTACGCGCCGGGCCGGGACACGCACGAGCAATACCGAGAACACGTCGCGGACAGCCTGCGGCACAACCCGTGGGCGCGGGTCATCAAGGCCTCCGACTTCACCGACAACGGCGTCGGCCTGATCCACACCACCGGCCCGCGGCTGCGCGAGCTGGCCGCGAAGTACGCGCCACTGGTGCCGGTCCTGCAAGAGCTGATCACCTTGCCCGATACCCCGCTAGGCGCGCCGGCCCGGCAGCACATCCTGGCTCAGCTCGACCGGGCCTCGGACAGGTTCGCGGCCGTCTTGCCGTCAGGCGGGACGTCCGGCGACGACGACTGACCGCTGGCTAAGCCGAACCGAGATGCCGGAACTTCCCGAAGTCGAGACCGCTCGCAGGCTGATCGCAGATGAAGCGCTGAACCGCCTCATCGTGGACGTCGACGACAGCGACACCTACGTGTGCCGACCGCACTCCCCCGGTGAGCTGCGCGACGCGCTGACCGGGCGCACGCTCACCGCGGCGCACCGCCGCGGCAAGACCATATGGTGCGAGACCTCCGGGGTAGGAGGCTCGCAGGTACCCGGCCCCGACCTCGGCATCCACCTGGGCATGAGCGGCCGGATCGTGGTCACGTCCTCGGCCGGCCAGGCGGCCGAGGGCGGCGGGCCGCGCCGCCGCGACGCGCAGCCGCGCAAGGCCGAATGGGACCGGTTCACGCTCACCTTCGCCGACGGCGGCACCCTCGTGCTGTTCGACAAGCGCCGACTCGGGCGCGTCCGGCTTAACCCTGACATCGACACGCTCGGGCCGGACGCCGCCACGGTCACCCCGGCGGAGTTCCGCAACTTGATTACCAGGGGATCGACCGCGGTCAAGGCTCGCCTGCTCGACCAATCCAAGATCGCGGGCGTCGGGAACCTGCTCGCCGACGAGATCCTCTGGCAGGCCAAGGTATCCCCGACGACGCGGACCGGCAGCCTGCAGCGCACGGACGCGGATCGCCTGTACCACGCGCTGAAGGCCGCCCTGGACTCCGCGGTCGCCAAAGGCGGAGTGCACACCGGAGACGTCATCGCGGCCAGGCATTCCGGCGGGAGCTGCCCGCGCTGCGGCGCCGAGATGCGGCACGGAACGATCGGCGGCCGCTCCACGTGGTGGTGCTCACGCGAGCAGAACGCCGAGGCGCGAAGCGGTTAACCAGGTAGCCGGAGCGCCTGCGCGCGTAACCTTCTGTCCGGGAGCGAACCTCGGAGGTGCTGAGCGTGCTCGACGACGACGCGGTCACCGATGCGGCGCGGCGGCTGCTGGCGGCCGAACGCTCGCGCCAGCCGATCCGCCAGCTGTCCTTGCAGTACCCGGACATGACGGTCGAGGACGCCTACCGCGTGCAGCGGGCCCTGGTCGCGGCCAAGATCGCCGAGGGCCGGACCGTCAGGGCGCGCAAGATCGGCCTCACCTCACGCGCCATGCAGCAGGCGGTGTCCATCACCGAACCCGACTACGGCGTCATCTTCGACGACATGGTCTTCGCCGACGGCGGCATCGTGCCGTCCGGCCGGTTCATCCGCCCGCGGGTCGAGGTCGAGCTGGCGTTCGTGCTGGACCAGCCGCTGAAGGGCCCCGGAGTGACCGCGCTCGACGTCCTGGACGCGACCCGGTGGGTCACCCCGGCGCTGGAGATCCTCGACGCCCGGGTGCAGATGAGCGACCCGGAGACCGGCCACCTGCGCACCATCGTCGACACGATCGCGGACAACGCCGCCGACGCCGGCATCGTGACCGGCGGGCGTGCCATCCGCCCGGACGCTGGCGACCTGCGCCGGGTCGCGGCCGTGCTCTACGTGAACGAGGCGATCGAGGAGACCGGCGTGGCGGCCGGCGTGCTTGGCCATCCCGCCAACGGCGTCGCCTGGCTAGCGAACAAGCTCGCGCCGTACGACGAGTGCCTGCCGGCCGGGCAGGTGATCTTGTCCGGGTCGTTCACCCGGCCGGTCTTCGTGAACCCGGGCGACGTGATCCACGCGGACTTCGGCGACCTGGGCGCGGTGACCTGCCGGTTCCGCTGACCGCTGGACGTCACGACGGCCTGGCGCAGCTTTGCTCATAGCGCGCACATAAGTTCGCTTCAGCCAGGGCGAAGCGTGGTCGCCGATCCTCAATGTCATGAGAGTTTTGCAGGTTGACGTAGTGGTGCCTGTTCGCAATGAGGAACGCGATCTCGCACCGAGCGTTCGGCGCCTGGTCGGTTATCTGCGTGAAAGCTTTCCTTTTAGCGCCCGGATCACGATCGCGGACAACGGCAGCACCGATGCCACCTGGGCGATCGCCTCCCGGCTGGCTCGCGAGCTGCCCGAGGTGCGGGCCATCCACATGGAGCTGCCGGGACGCGGCCGGGCCCTGCGGGCCATCTGGTCCGAGAGCGACGCCGCGGTCCTGGCCTATATGGATGTCGACCTG
This sequence comes from Streptosporangiaceae bacterium, assembly GCA_049676235.1. Taxonomy (GTDB): domain Bacteria; phylum Actinomycetota; class Actinomycetes; order Streptosporangiales; family Streptosporangiaceae; genus Palsa-504. The sequence goes on along the minus strand of JBAUAY010000621.1, from coordinate 2,073 downwards.
TCGACAGACCTGAACGCCTTGCTGCCGCTGGTCGCCCCGCTGTTGTCCGGGCACAGCGACCTGGCCATCGGCACCCGGCTCGCCCGGGGATCGCGGGTCGTCCGCGGGCCCAAACGGGAGCTCATCTCGCGAAGCTACAACATGCTCCTGCGGACCCTGCTGGGGGCGCGCTTCTCGGACGCTCAGTGCGGCTTCAAGGCCATCAGGCGCGACCAGGCGCGGACGTTGCTTCCGCTTACCCAGGACACCGGCTGGTTTTTCGACACCGAGCTGCTCGTGCTGGCCGAGCGCGCTGGGCTGCGCATCCACGAGATCCCGGTGGACTGGGTCGACGACCTCGACTCGCGGGTCGACATCATCGCCACCGCCCTGGCCGACCTGCGCGGAATGGCCCGGCTCGGCGTCGGTTTCGCGCGCGGGTCCATCCAGGTCCCCCGGCTCCGCGGATCGGTCCGGCCCGCCGGCAGGCAGGCCAGGGACCTTCCGGTGCAGATCGCCCGGTTCACGGTCATCGGGTTCCTGGTGTACCGGCACTGGGTGTTCGGCAGGCCCGAGCGTGCGCCCGCCACCTGGCCTCACCAGGGCCAGGTAATCAGCACCGTTCACGCAGGTGAAATGGCTACTCAGGGAGAGCGAACCAATTGAGCGTGACCACCTCTATTCCGCGGCACGCGACAGGCGGCCGCCCCAGGCGGGCCGGGAACCGGGTCCGGCGCCTGCTGCGCGGGTCGGAAACAGATCCCCGGTGGGCTCGCCCGGCGCTGCTCGGGCTGCTCGCGCTGACCGCCATCCTCTACTTGTGGGACCTCACCAGGAACGGCTGGGCGAATGACTTCTACGCAGCCGCAATCCAAGCCGGTACCAAGAGCTGGAAGGCGTTCTTCTTCGGCTCGTTCGACCAGTCCAACTTCATCACCGTCGACAAGACGCCCGGCTCCCTATGGGTGATGGAGATATCCGGGCGGATCTTCGGCTTCAGCCAGTGGTCGATGCTGGCGCCGCAGGCGCTCGAGGGCGTGGCGTCGGTCCTGCTGCTATACGCCGCGGTCAAGCGCTGGTTCGGGCCTCCGGCGGGGCTCATCGCCGGGCTGGTCCTCGCGCTCACCCCGGTGGCCGCACTGATGTTCCGGTTCAACAACCCCGACGCCCTGCTCGTGCTGCTGATGACCGCGGCCGCGTACACCCTGGTCCGGGCGATCGAGAACGGGCGGACCAAGTGGCTGATGTTCACCGGACTGCTGCTGGGGTTCGCGTTCCTGGCCAAGATGCTGCAGGCGTTCCTGGTGGTGCCGGGCTTCGCGGTCGCTTACTTGTGGGCCGGCCCGCCTAGGCTCGGCAGGCGGATCTGGCAGACGGTGCTGATGGGCGCAGGGATCATCGTGGGCGCGGGCTGGTGGATCCTGGCCGCGGAGCTCACGCCGGCCGCTGACCGGCCGTACTTCGGCGGCTCCACCAACAACAACATCCTGCAGCTGGCCATCGGGTACAACGGCCTGGGCCGGCTGGACGGCAACGAGACTGGCTCGATCGGCGCCAGGAATGGGCAAGGTGGCGGTGGGCAGGGCATCTCGTTCGGCGGCGCGACCGGGATCTTGCGGCTGTTCCATTCCGAGTTCGGCGGCCAAATCAGCTGGCTGCTGCCCGCGGCGCTGATCTCCCTGGCCGCCATGCTGTGCGTGTCGCGGCGGGCCGTGCGAACCGACCGGACCCGCGCCGCGGCGCTGCTGTGGGGCGGCTGGGTGCTGGTAACGGGCCTGGTGTTCAGCTACATGAGCGGCATCATCCATCCGTACTACATGGTCGCCCTCGCGCCCGGCATCGCGGCCCTGGTCGGCATCGGTGCGACGGCCCTGTGGCAGGCGCGGCTCGGGCTGGCCGGGCGGATCGCGGCCGCCTCAGGGATAACGGTGACTGCCGGGTGGGCCTACATCCTGCTCAACCGGACGCCGAACTGGCTGCCGTGGCTGCGCTGGGTGGTGGTGGTCGTGGGTGTGACCGCCGCGGTCCTGGTCCTGGCGGGTCCCCGGCTGGCGGGCCTGGGGCGGCCGCGCCGCGGACGGCTGGCGCTCACCG
>JBAUAY010000620.1:0-3500 GCA_049676235.1 Streptosporangiaceae bacterium | reverse complement strand
CCACAGCCGGCGCGATCGTATCTGGATTCTCCGGCTGACCGGCGCAAACGACCGCGGCCCGGCGGTGCTTCAGCCGAACACGCGGCGCTGGATCTCGCGGCGGTAGTCCTCGAGGGTGTTGTCCAGGTGCACAGAGGTGGCCTGGGCGGCTGCTTCGGGCTCGCCATCCCGGATCGCCCGGTAGATCGCGTCGTGCTCGTCGACGGCGGCGTCGGCGTGGCCGCCCACCCCGCGCAGGCCGATGACGCTGGCCTGGCGCTGCAGCATGCGCGCTTCGCGGACCGCGGAGAGGAGGAAGAAGTTGTGCGAGGCGGCGGCGACGCCGAGGTGGAAGGCGTCGTCGCCCTGGTCGAACTCCGAGTTGTTCCCGCTGGTGTAGCCGTGGCGGCAGGTCTGGACCGCGGCCTCGATCACCCGTAGCTCGGAGGGGCTGGCGCGCCTGGCGGCGAGCCTGCTGGCCTGCATCTCCTGGATGCGCCGGAACTCGAAGAGCATGAAGATGTGGTCCAGGTTGGTGGGTACGAAGAACCCGCCCCATTGCCTGGCCCCGAGCATGCTCTCGCTGTCCGCGACGTACAGGCCGCGGCCCTTCTGGGCGCTGACCCGGCCGGTCGCGGAGAGGATCTTGACCGCTTCGCGTGCCACGGTGCGGCTGGTGCCCAGGCGGGCGGCCAGGTCCTTCTCGGTGGGCATCCGGTCGCCGGGCTGCAGGGCGAGTTCGCTGATCAGCTGCAGGATCTGCTCGGCCACAAGCTCGTAGCGGGGCCGGTAGGCGCCGGATGTCTCGCGCCCGGCGTTGCCGGCTGCGGGCGCCTCCGCGTGGCCGCTCGTCAGCGGGACACCGTTCACGGCTTCCGCCTTCCGTCGTCATCGGCATGCACAGACACGATCCGTCCTCCTCAGAATGCTGATCGTATCTATGCAAGGCATCAGATGCAATATGAGTACTACTTATTTTAGTCCTAGAATCGGCACAAACAGGTACTTATACCGTGAATAGCCTCGATTGCTTGGTAACGATCCGGAAATGAGCGTTCCTGCGGTCTTGACGGGACCCTCCTCCTTGGCTCTAAATAAGGCATTGAACATGCAGGTTGCAGCTCGTGGTCGAGACGGATCCCGGCGCGCGAGGCGGCTTCGTGCGCACTCAGAGCAAATAGCTGATAAGTACTACACATTTGGCGATCCCTGTTGTCCACCCGTCGTGGCGGACAGGGCAACTACACGACGTAGTGGAGGTAGCTATGGCCCTGGCCAACCGCGCAGTCCGCGCGCGAAGTCATCCCAGGCCGGTACGCACGCGGGCCGTGCTCGTCGGCGTGATCACGCTGGTGGCAGCCGCCGTCGCCGCGTGCGGCGGCGGGAGTTCCTCCGGTAGCGGGAGTTCCGCCAGCGCCATGAAGGACGGCTTCACGCAGGCACCGCAGTCTTCCGGCCCGCTGACGGTGTGGGTGGACTCCACCCGCGTGCCTGCCGCGCAGGCGTACCAGAAGGCTCATCCGGACGTGAAGCTGAACATCGTCACCTACGACGGCGACGCCAACGGCTCCAACACGCTGCAGACCAAGGTGGAGCTGTACGACCGCACTGGCAGCGGCTGGCCGGACGTGGTGTTCAGCGCCGAGAACAACGAGGCGAGCTGGGCAGTGCCCGCCGGGTTCACCGCCCCGCTGAACCAGGGCCTGATCCCGAGCTCGACCCTGAGCAACTTCGCCACCGGCGCGCTGGACCCCTGCACCGTGGACGGCAAGGTCTACTGCCTGCGCAACGACCTGGCCATGGTCGTGCTGTGGTACAACGCGAAGCTCATGAAGCAGTGGGGCTACCAGGTCCCGACGACGTGGCCGCAGTACGAGCAGCTCGGGCAGGAGGTCGCCAAGCAGCACCCGGGCTACCTCGTGGGCAATGCGGGCGACACCTTCACTCCGGAGATCTACATGTGGGCCAGTCAGTGCCAGGCCAACAACATCACCAGCATCCGCGCGGTCACGGTGAACGTGACCAGCCCCGAGTGCACCCGGATGGCCTCGCTGATCGACACGCTGACCAAGGCCGGCTCGATGTCGAAGCTGAGCGTGTTCAGCACGGCGTTCGACAAGAACGAGAAGGGAAAGGTCTTGATGCTGCCGGGTCCGGCGTGGTTCGGCGGGGCGGTGTTCGACTCCAGTTCCGGCCTGAACACGCCCAAGGGCCAGATCGCCGTCGCGCCGGTCCCGCAGTGGCCCGGATCGGCCGCGCCTAGCACGGGGAACGTCGGCGGCGGCCTGTGGCTGGTGTCGGCGCACTCAAGGCATCTGACCGAGGCGGTGGACTTCGTCACCTGGGTGACGGGGAACAACGCCTACCAGGCTGACCTGGCTCCGGGTTACCCGGCGTACGCCCCGGCGGCCTCGGCGTGGCTGGCCAACCAGGCCAAGTCCGGCTACTACACCGACAACATTGCGCCGGTGCTGCAGCAGGCCGCCGGCCAGGTGTGGTCGGGCTGGGGTTACGGCACGTTCAGCCAGGAGGCGATCTGGGCCTCCACCATCGACCCGGGCCTGACCGGGGGCAAGACGATCGTCTCGATGCTGCCGGCCTGGCAGACCGCGATCACCGACCACGCCCAGGCCGACGGCTACCAGGTCAGCAGCCATTGAGCTCGGCACCCATCACCGGAGCGGCCGCGACGCGCCTCAGGCGCGCGCCCCGGCCGCTCCGGGCCGGTCATGTCTTCGTGGCGGGATATGTGATCCTGCTGGTCGCGTTCGGGATAATTCCCACGGCTTACGGGATCTACTTCGCGTTCACCAACGCGGGGAACTACTTCGCCGGGCTGTCCAACTTCACGGCCGCCGCGCGGGACTTCCGGTACCTGCCCGCCGTCGAGCACATCGGGCTCTACCTGGTGATCTGGCTGGTCGCCCTCGTCGTGTTCGTGACCGGGCTGGCGCTAGTGCTGCATCAACTGCCCGCACGCCGCCTCGGCCGGACAGTGCGCTTCCTGTATTACATTCCGGGAGCCCTGGCGGGCGCGGCCAGCGTCATGGTGTGGCTGTTCATGCTCGACCCCACGGTCAGCCCGGCCGCCTCGCTGGAGCGCCTGCTCGGCTACGGCACCTTCGGCCAGGTCATCGAGCCGGGCCACCTGGCCATCCGGTTCGCGATGATCGCGTTCTGGACCGGGGCGGGCGGCTGGATCGTGGTGATGTACGGGGCGCTGAACAACATCCCGCTCGACGTCATCGAGGCCGCGCGCATCGATGGTGCCGGGGGGTGGCAGATCGCCCGGCGCATCCAGATCCCGATGCTTCGCAAGTGGATCGTGTACATGGTGCTCCTGGCGTTCGCCGTCGGCACCCAGCTGTTCGTCGAACCCCAGCTGATCTCGGAGGCCAGCCTCGGGGTGGCGGGCCGCGACTACTCGCTGAACCAGCTCTCCTACGACTTCGCGTTCCAGAACAACAACGTCAACTACGCCGCGGCGATCTCCGTCGAGCTCCTCGTGATCTGCCTGGTGG
>JBAUAY010000619.1:0-10624 GCA_049676235.1 Streptosporangiaceae bacterium | reverse complement strand
CTTGGCCAGGCTCCACGACGTGTCCCAATAGGTGGAGTCCAGGTAGAAGGGCAGGCTCGGCGGGATGTTGTAGACGGAGCGTTGCTCGGAGTCCCAGGCATGGAGCACGGGCTCGGTGATGACCGGGCTACCCGGGTCGGTCGTGTTCGTGAGGCCCAGCGGCCCGAGCACCTTGTCCTGCAGGACTTCGTCTAGCGGCTGTGCGGTGATCCTGTCGAGGGCCATCCCCAGGATCACGAAGTTGGTGTGTGCGTAGTTCCAGTTACTCCCCGGCGGGTACAGCAGCGGCAGGTCGAGGTGGGCGTAGGGGAGGATCTCTTCCGGGGTCCACGTCTTGTAGGGCTGGGTGTCGTTGACCTTGAGGAACTCCGGATCAGGGACGAAGTCGCGATATCCCGAGGTCATGCTGATGAGGTTGCCAAGCGAGACCTCGTCGGCGTGGGGGAGATCGGGCAACCACTTCGAGAGCTTGCCGTCGAGGCTGATCTGCTTCTGGTCCACCAGTTGCAGGAGCACGTTGGCGATATAGGACTCCGCCACCGAGCCGTTCCGGAAGTGCATGTCCGTGCTGGCGGCCACGCCCGTCATCGAGCTCCCGAACGCCTCGGTGATGACGTCTTCCCCATCGATCGTCACCCGGACGATCACCGCCCTGAGCTTGTAGGTGTCCATCGCCGTTCGGATGATGTTCCGCACGTCGGCGGCCTTCGCCGGATCTGCCGACGCGACACTTACCTCCGCCATCTCGGTCGGCCCCCGTCCCCATCCACGACGTCCATATCTGCTCTTAGCGTAGTCGCGTCAGGGCACATGAGCATGCGGCCGTCGTTCACGACCAGGCGGCCGAGATACACCAGCATGCTGTGGAGTTCGTTGACGAACATGGCAAGATCTTTGGCGACGGCTCTTGGCGCCCGCGGTTCACTCGCCGCTCACCGAGCCGCGGGCTCACTGCTGACTGCGCCCGGACTGCCGGGTCAACGGAAATATCCGTTACGCCTCAGTATTTGCAGCGCGTGAATTGGGCATCAAGCGGAGCGATGGACTCATGAGTCACGAAGCCCCAGTTATGATGAATTCGATCCAGAGTCTTGGTTTCCCGTTCTGGGACACTCAAGGAGGCGACCCGTTCATGATCACATGGGAGAACATCGGCCTGACGAACGGCTGGAGTGTACGGTCGGGTGGTTCCTTCGCAGCACGTGCAGGTGTTACCGAGGACGGGTCATTCATCGCCGTCGCGGGGGAAATCACCCACTCGCCGACAACCGGCACTAACCCGTTTGACGGGAATCCTATTGGCACGCTGCCGGTGAAGGCGCCTGCGAAGGCGCAAGACGTACCGGTCGTGGTGACGACGAAGACCACGATCACCTCTGCCTCGTTGTACGTGACCACCAACGGGAACCTCACTTTGTACGGGCTGCCACAGGGTACGGAGACCGTCGCGTTTTCCGCGCTGATCCCCGCAGGCTGAGCGTTCTGCCCCGCGCCTTACAGAGGATGGCCCGCATCCGGTCCGGGCAGGGCCAAGCTCCTCGCCGAAGGACGGGTGAAGGCCAGGCCAACGAAGAGGCCGCCGACCCAGGCGGTTCACATGAGGCGGCTGGCACCGGATGGCCGGGTCCTGCCTTGTCCTCTACACGGATACGACACGGTGCGCTGCTACCGCTCGCACTCAGAGGACGATCCAGCTCTAGGCCAGCCAATCGAGGCGAAAAGGCCGAGCGGGACGGCGGTCGCGAAGGCCCGCGAGGCTTCACGAAGGAAGCTGTCGCCCGGCCTGGTGCCCAAGACGGTCGTGAACACGCACCGCATGCTTCACCGGACGTGGGAGGACTTCGCGGTCTGGGGATGGGCGAAGCGGAACGTCGTGGCCGATGCGCATCCCCTCGGGTCCCGCGTAAGGGCCGCAAGGTCTGGACGGTGGCTCAGCTCCAGACGTTCCTTGACCGTGCACGGTCTGACCGGTTCTTCGCGCTGTGGGTGCTCGAAGCCACCTCGGGCATGCGGCGCTGCGAGCTGGCGGGCGCGCGCCGTGACCTGCTCGACCTGGCCGCAGGCACGCTTGAGATCGATGTCACGCGGGTGGTCGTGGACGGGCACGTGATCGAGTCGGACGGCAAGACGGAGAACGCTCGGCACCTGCTGGCCCTCGACCGTTCACGCTGGCCGCCTTGAAGGCGCATGTCGAGATGCTCGACCGGGAGCGCAAGGACCACGGCGTATCGGGCACGCGGACGTGGCGTTCACCATGAAGCAGTACGTACAGACCGACCTGGAGGCCGATCGGCGGGTCGCGACCACGCTGGCGGAGCTGATCATCGGCGGCTCGCTTGCCTCTACTGAGGTCACGTACCCAGGCAGACGGCCTGAGGCCGAGCCTCGTTAGCAAATCCGTTAGCACACGAGATGCGAGAGGCCCTCTTCCTGTTCGAAAGAGGGCCTCTGGCTTTGGTAGCGGGGGCGGGATTTGAACCCGCGACCTCTGGGTTATGAGCAAGCCGATCGCCGTCCCGGCCCGTCCAGCCTGTTACCAGACATCGCAGGTGACCTCGGCCGAAGCGCGGCGCAGTCTCCGCCAGTTTCACCGGTACGGCCCCGTCTCACCACGTCTTGGTCACAGCCACGGTCACACGCCCGCGCCATCGCGCCGCGAAGGGCCGAGGTTAGCCCGGCTGACGCGGGGTGTAGCAGAGCCGCCGCGGGCGGGACGGGCCCGGCAATAGGCGCACAAGTATCCGTTCTGCGTGCCCTTGGCCATCTGCGGTTCGGTTGCGGTCATGTTCCAGATGGGGGTGTTCTGTGCTGGCTCCCGGCGAGTCCGCAGATCGTAGGGATTTCAGGTCATTTACCTGCGCTGAGCGCGTTCCCGGGGCGGCCGTTTACCGGGCCGCCCCGGGAAGGGGCGGTACTGCGGGCGAGAGTGTCAGCGGGCCGCTGGTGCGGGGCTGGGGGTGATGTGCACGGCGCTGCTTCTGGCCCTGGCGAGCAGGACCACGCTGGCGGCCAGCGTCCAGACCGCGAACAGCAGGAAGGCCGGGACGATGGTCGCGTGGAGGAAGCCGGCGTTGATGGCCAGCGCGGCCGCGGTCACGGCTGCGCTGTATCCGAGCCAGCGCGGTAGCACCCGGGTGCGCAGGACGATGATCGCGACGGCGGCGGATAGCAATGCCAGCGGGTACATGCTGGTGACGGTGGCCACGTTGGCGATATCTTGCAGGGTGTTGTGCACGGTGCCGCCGGTCAGGTGATTCGCGGCGATTTCCGGTGCCCCGCTGGCCAGCTTGATGGTGATCCCGGCTACTCCGGCGGCCAGCGCGGTGGGGGCGAGCCAGCCGTGTTCCCCTTCGGCCTGGCGCAGCAGGGCACACAGGTAGGCCAGGAAGGGAAGGAACAGCGCGAGGGCGGCCAGCCCGGCAATGTAGCTGGCGTCGGTCGAGCCGTTCGACGCAGCGGTCAGGGCCACGGCGAACAGCGCGCCGCAGCCGGCTCCGGCCCTGGGCATGATCTGGCTGGTCATTGGTTTCTCCTTGCCTGGATCTGACGGTGCTGCCGAGGCTAGGCCGGGTGGCTGGGCCCGGTCGTCCGCCACTGTGGTCATTCGCGGTCAATAGCGCGGGTGATTTCCGCGGTGCCCGGGGTAAATCGCGCGGGCTACCCGGGCGCCGCGGCGGGTCATCCCGCGGGGGGCCGGCATGATCGCCGCCTGGGCGTACCGTGATGCGCATGAGGGTCCGCGCGTGGCTGGACCGGTGGGGTGACTGGTCGCTCGCCGCCGTCCTTGCCATCTCGGCCCAGTACGAGATCTGGGTCAGGCCGCTGCCCAGTGACCAGGCCGTGACGGCCGGGCGGCCCGCCGCCACAGGCCTGTTCGTGCTGGCCACGCTGCCGCTAGCATGGCGGCGGCGCGCCCCGGTCGCGGTGCTGCTCACCGTGATCGCCGCGGCGGCTTGCGCGGCGTTCGCGATCCGCCCGTCCCAGGGCCCGGTCGCCAGCTACATCGCGATCGTCGTGGCCTTTTACTCCGTCGCCGCTAACTGCGGCGAACGGCGGGCGCTGCTAGGCGGCGGGATCGGCCTGGCGGCCCTGGCGATCCTCATCGCCACCGGGCAGCCCGGGACGCTCGCACCCGGTTCGCTGGCGATCTTCGCGGTGGCCTGGCTGATCGGACGCTACCTGCGGCAGCGGCGCAGCCAGGTCTCTGGCCTGCAGGACCGCGCCGCGCGGGCCGAGCAAGAGCGGGAGGAGCAGGCACGCGCGGCGGTCACCTCCGAACGCGGGCGCATCGCCCGCGAACTGCACGACATCGTCGCGCACAGCGTCAGCGTGATGGTCATCCAGGCCCAGGCCGGGCAGCGGCTGATCGGTGACGCCGCGCAGGCCGCGACGGCGTTCCGCTCGATCGAGGCCAGCGGCCGCGAGGCGCTGGTCGAGCTGCGGCGGCTGCTGGCCATCTTGCGGACCGCCGATGACCAGCTTGCGATCGGCCCGCAGCCCGGGCTCGGCTCGCTGGACTCGCTCATCGATCAGGTCCGCGAGGCCGGGCTGCCGGTAGAGGTGCGGATCGAGGGCCAGCAGGTCCCGCTCCCGCCCGGAGTGGACCTGTCCGCCTACCGCATCATCCAGGAGGCGCTCACCAACACGATCAAGCACGCCGGCCCGGCCACCGCCGAGGTTGTCCTGCGCTACGGTACCTCCGCGCTGAAGCTGGAGATCACCGACAGCGGCACGGCAACGGCACCGGGCACCGGCACCGGTCACGGGCTGATCGGCATGCGCGAGCGGATCACGCTGCTCGGCGGCGACCTGGTGACCGGGTCCCGCGACGGCGGCGGTTACCAGGTCCGGGCCCGGCTGCCGCTGACCGGGTCGAACGGAACCCGGCCGTGACCATCCGCGTGCTGATCGCCGATGACCAGGAGCTCGTCCGCACCGGCTTCCGGGTCATCGTGAACGCCGAACCCGACCTGGAAGTGGTCGGCGAGGCGCGGGACGGCAACCAGGTCATCGAGGCCGCGCGGAGGCTGCGTCCCGACGTCGTGCTGATGGACATCCGCATGCCCAACCTCGACGGCATCCAGGCCACCGGCCGGATCACCGCCCCGGCCGGCTCCCCGCGGGTGCTCATCCTGACCACCTTCGACCTGGACGAATACGTCTACCAGGCGCTGCGGGCGGGCGCCAGCGGGTTCCTGCTCAAAGACGCCGCCGCCGACGAGCTGCTGCAGGCAATCCGAGTCATCGCCGCCGGCGATGCCCTGCTAGCCCCGTCCATCACCCGGCGCCTGATCCAGGACTACGCCCGCCGCCCGGCGCCGCGCCGCCAGCCCGACGCCCTAGCCGGCCTCACCACCCGGGAACTGGAGGTCATGCGCCTGCTCGCCCGCGGCATGTCCAACACCGACATCGCCCGCGAGCTGTTCCTCGGCGACGCCACCGTCAAGACCCACATCGCGCGGATCTTCGCCAAGCTCAGCCTGCACGACCGGGCCCAGGCGGTCGTCCTGGCCTACGAGACCGGCCTAGTCCAGCCCGGCGACCGGGAAATCCCGAGATCCTGACGTGGCACAACACTCCGCCGGTGAGTAGCCCGGCCCGGCCCGGCACGAAGATGGCGGGAGCCAAGACCAGCTCATCGCAGCCGCCGATGGTCACAAACCCGGCCGGGAATCGGAGGACGGCGCTCCGGGCTCCCTTCATGTGACCGGCATCGGACTTGAGCCAGGCGTACATTCCCGCCTGCGCGGCTGCAGCGTCCGGCTCCTCTCCGTCCCAGGCCGCTGATAATAGATAAGCTGATAATAGATAAGCTGCGTGCGGACATCGGCGTAATCGATATTGAGCTGGGCGCTCCGATTCGATCTGTTACAGCAGATGGACTCGAGGTCAGTTACCCTCCGGATTGACGCCAGTCGCTTGGCGACGGAATGCGCCCCTCGGGCGCGCGTGGTTGATCGTCACGGCGTCTGCGGCGCACCAAGGGAATTGTTCTGTCTGGCTGCCCCGGCGCACCTTCTCGGCACGCTGGTGTCAGCCTTGGTTTGCTCACCGCGCCGTTTGGCCGCGCAAGCGGCGGGGTCTGTGGTCAAATGCTGGCGTGTTCGTGCGGGTGTGGGAGTACGAGGTGCCCGGTGACCGGGCCGCGGCGTTCGCTGCGGCCAACGCACCCGACGGTGCCTGGGGGCAGCTGTTCGGAAGGGCCGCGGGGTTCTTGGGTACCGAGTTGTACCGCGACGTTGCCAGGGACGACCGGTACCTCACGATCGACCGCTGGCAGGACGAGCAGGACCCAGATCAACCGGTTCGGCACTAATAGCCACTCATTGGGCAGACGCCACGCATCACCGACGATGGCGCCTACCGCCGCCACCACGCTGATGATGGCCCCCCTGATCGCCGCCTTCTGAAGTCAGCGTCGTCGCCGACCTGGTGACGGCCGCCCGGGGCGGCGATGCTGTGCTGCAGGTGGTCTGTCAGAGGCTGGAAAGCTGGCAGGGCGTTGCCCGGCGTTATGGTCATCGGGGTCGCATTCGGGCCATCCTCAGTGATCGTTTCGGCGAGCCAGTCCTCGCTGCTGGATGTACCTGGCTACCTCTGGGCCAGGCGCCCAGCGATCGCAAGTAGAACGTCTACCGTGTTCCGCGCTGTCTCGCCCCGTGCCAACCCGTCTCACCTGTCGGGCCTTGGCCCACTACACCCGGCCCCTGCTTTGGTCACATGCCCTGTTACGCCAAAGGCCCTCTCCCAGCGGGAAAGGGCCTTGACCTGCGGAAACTAGTAGCGGGGGCGGGATTTGAAACCCGCGACCTCTGGGTTATGAGTAAAACGGTCCCCGTCTACAGAGACTCACTCCGTGCAGGTAGATGTCGGTGGTGAGATCCCACGCCTGGCCGAAGACAAGGCGTGGCCGGGCAGATCCAGGCGCTGAGCGTGGTCGCGGGCGGTTCGGGAAGAACTCCCTCGATGATGTAGTCCAGGTCCAGCAGCAGGCGGCCGGGATGGGGTGGCGCTGGTTCCAGGGCCGCGGCGTGCACGGCGTTGTCGTGCCAGTCCATCGCGTCGAAGTCGGCGTCCGCGCAGACCGTCTGAGCCACGGCCGGGCCGGTGCTCATGCCGCGGCTCCCGGCTTGGGCTGCCGGGCGAGCATGCTGGCGCGGATGATGGCGCCCGCGCGAGGCGCGGCGACGAGGTGGTGCCCGCTGGCTGCTGGCCACCGCGCCCCGGCTGAGCAGGCCAGCTTACGGGTTATCGCCAGGCCGGCGCGCGAGCCATGCCCGATCGTGACGCGAGCGCGGAGCCGGGCGGTGCAGAAGGTGGACTCGATCGGCTTGATCGTGTTCGCTGTAGCCACGACCGGGCGCTACGGCACCAGGCTGAGGGCCGGCAAACGCCAGGTGAGCTTCGCTGGCGATCTGGACGGCGACGGTTGGCTCCTTCAGGGTGCTTTTTCGTCCCGTCCGTCTTCTGGTGCGGGGATGGCATGAGTTCGCGAGACACGTAGCTCGGACAGCGTCCGTCCTCCCTGTGCCCGCTGCCTTCGGATGGCGCGGAACGATCGCCGGACGTTGCCGGCCGTAAGAGCCAGTGCTGCCGCGTACGAGAAGGTCGTGATCTTGCCCTATCTGGCTGGCTGCCCGGACAGCTCATTTCCTGCGGACGCGGTTTCGGCGTTGATCAGGGCAGCGATCGCCGGATCGCGGCGTAGCTTTTCCAGGCAGCGGCCGCGGCTTGGCCCGATGCTGCCGACCGGGATGCCCAGCTTGGCGCTGATCTGAGCGTACGGCACGGGCGGGTCTTCGATGAGCATGGCGATCAGCCGCTGGCAGGATGGGGGCAGGCGGGTGAATGCCTCGTGCAGCGCTGCGTCGCGCTCAGCCAACAGCAGCTCATGCTCGGCCATCCCGGTCTGCTGGCCGGGGACACGCGTAGCGTCCAACACATGCCCGAGAGCCAGCGATCTGCGCGCTGCCCGCCGGGCCTTGCCGCTTTCCCGCTGGGCCGTGGTTGCCAGCCAGCCAGGAAGCGCGGCGGGATCGCGGACTTTATTCAGCTGGCCCACGAGCTGCAGCCAGACGCTCTGGCTGATGTCTTGGGCGTCAGCGCTACCTAGCCGGTACCTGTGGCAGATTGACCACACGAGCGGGGCGTACCGCTCGACGAGGGCATCCCAGGCCTGCTTGTCGCCGTTTCTGGCGCGTGTCACTAGGTCAGTGACCGACGGGTCATCGCTCATCGAGGTGGCGTCCTCTCGGGTACGTGGGACTGGCGAATCCAGCGGCTGTAACGGTGACCGCCAGGACTGCGCCGGGCGGCGGACGGGTGGCTCGCGGTGTCCGCGTTAGCCGGGGTACCGCGGCCTGCCCGGCACCTCAGGCCGCTGCTGCGGCCAGCCGGAGACGCAGGCTGCGCGATAACCACGCCGCGGTTGCGGCCAATCCGGGCTTCACCGTCCTGGCCTGGCAGCGGGACGATGGGAAAGTGCTCAGCCCTGGCAGGGGCCGGGTTCGCGGGCTAGCGCTACCGCCGCAGCGGCGAACGCTACTGCGGTCAGGCCCCAGGCGCAGCCGTCGAGCGCATGGACAGGCACGATGACTGCGAACACGAAGTGCAGGATCTGCGATACGCCGAGCAGCAGCGCAGCCCAGGCGGGCACGGCGTGTCCGCGCCACAGTGCGACGGCGAGCAGCACGAGGCTGAGGATGTGACCCAAGACGAAGATGGCGGTGCCAAGCCCGACGGGGGGGATGTTCGCGATGCTGGTCAGCAGGGCGCCCGTGGTGCCGGGGTGCATGCCGATGCGGGCCGCGCCAAGCGCGACGGTGTCCGAGCCGGCGACGCTGGACCAGAACAGGCATGCGAACGCGGCATACGCCAGCACGAGCCCGGTCGTCCCTAGCTTGGGGGAGTGGCGTCTGGCGAGCATCCCGAGCGCGATCACGCCGGGGATCAGGGTGAGCAGCGCGACGAAGGTCAGCCAGATGACTATCATCTCGGTGCCCTGGTGCGCGGCGACTCTAGCGGCCATCGCGGTGTTGGAGTCGGTCGTGCTGTAAGGCAGGATGCCGCGCACGACGGCGATGGCCAGCGGGCCGATCGGCATCAAGATGGCAAGTGCCGTCCGTGCCGCACCAGGGCGCGGGATTGATCCGGTGCGCGGGGCTTGCGCGGCTGTGCTGATGGCCATGACGGGTCTCCCTCGGGTCAGAACGCTGATGCCGCAGATCCTCAGCCCGCCGCGCGCCCGCCAGCGAGGGCGCGTCGTCCCTGACCTGCCGGGAGATCTGCCCGGGTCTCCTGGGTGCGCGCACCTAGGACAACGGGAGCCGGCCAGGTCATTATGGGGACATGACTGAAGAACCTGGCACGAGCGGCCGGGTGACCAGGGTGCTGGCAGCCAGCCTGTTCGGGCTGGCGGTGGCCGAGCTTGCGACCGCGATCGGGTGCGAGCTGGCGGGCGGAGTCTCCTGGGCCGGGGCGGTCGACAGCTTCACGGTGACCGACGGCGTCATCGGCCTGGCCTTGTCGGCTTGCGGAGTGCTGCTGGCCTGGTACCGGCCGCGGAACCCGATCGGCTGGCTGTTCCTGGCCGGCGGCGTCGCTTACGCGACCTCAACGGCCGCGGTTAACCTCCTAGGGCTTGGCGGCTCCGTGGGCTGGAGCACGCTGGTGCTGCGGTTGCTGGCCTCGCTGTTCATGCTCGCCTGGCCATGGGCGATCGGGCTGTGCCTGCCGCTGGCCCTGCTGCTGTTCCCGGACGGCCGCCCAGCAGGCAGCCGCTGGCGCTGGCTGATCTGGGCCATCGTGGTGGAAGGGGTGCTATTCGAACTGAACTTCGCCGCTCCGGACAGGCAGACGTTCGGCAGCCTCTCGATTACCCCGTACCTGGCGATCCCCTTCTATCACCGGCTCGGGGCGCTGTGGGCGGCCAGCAATATCGCCTGGGCAGCGCTCTTCATGCTGGTCCTGGCGTCGCTGGTGGTCCGGTACCGCCGCGGCGGGGACGTGGAGCGCAGGCAGCTGCTGTGGCTGCTGCTGGCCGTGCTGGTGGTGCTGGCGTACGCGGGCGTGCCGTGGGGAATCTTCGGCAGGGGGCCGGTCCTGGGGCTGCTGGTGATCCCGCTGATCCCGGCGGCGGTGACTATCGCGATCTTGCGGTACCAGCTGCTGGATATCCGGCTGGTCGTGTCCCGCGCGCTAGTATACGGCCTGCTCACCGTGGCCGCCGCCGGGGCCTATGTGGGCCTGGTCGCGCTGCTGGACGCGCTGGTGCGCAGCCGGGTCAGCCTGGACAGCGCCGTGGTGGCCAGCGTCATCGTCGCGGTCGGGTTCAACCCGGCGCGGGTCCGGCTGCAGCGGCTGATCGACCGCGGGTTGTACGGGGATCGCCGTGACCCGGTCCGGGCCGTGTCCCTGGTCGGCGAACGGCTCGCCGGGACCGGCACCGCCGGGCTGGCAGGCGTGCTGGAGGCGCTGTGCGACTCGCTGCGGCTGCCGTTCGCGGCGGTGCGGTTCGGGACCGCCGAGGCTGCTGCGCACGGGACCGCACCCGAGCTGTTGCACGGCATCAGCCTCCGCTATGACGGCGCCCGCATCGGCGAGCTGATCGTCGGGCTCAGGTCCG
>JBAUAY010000618.1:0-7657 GCA_049676235.1 Streptosporangiaceae bacterium | reverse complement strand
TGCGGCAGCCCGCCGTAGCGGGCCTGCGGCGGTGACGCCACCGCGATCGCGCCGACGCCCGCGACCTGGGCCGGGACGATGTTCATCACGACCGAGGACGGGTAGGCCACCAGCCCGCCGGGGACATACACCCCGGCCCGCGCGACCGGGACGAAGCGGCCGGTGACGGTCAGCCCGCCGGTGACCCGGGTCGGCGTCTCGGGCGGGAGCTGCGCTTGGTGTACTCGCCTGGTCCGCCTTATGGCCTCCTCGAGGGCGGCCCCGACCGCCGGATCGAGCCCGGCCAGGGCGTCATCCAGGGCCTCTTGCGGTACCCGGGTGGTGACCAGGTCGACGCCGTCGAAACGGGCGGTGTACTCGCGGACAGCTTCGGCGCCGCGGTGCTTGACGTCGTCGCAGAGGGGCCGGATCTGGGCCACGGCCGCCTCGACATCGGTCGTGGCGCGCGGCAGGACGCCGGCCAGGGCGGTTCGGCTGAGGCTGCCCGGGGCGTGGCCGCGCAGGTCGATACGGGAAATCACTCGCCTAGTCTACGGAGAGTGCCCCTCGGTCGGCTCGCTTGTCCACATGCCGGGCGTCGCGGGCCGGCGGCCACCGTACTCGGCCATCAGCAAGATGACCGAGGTGACCCCCGGCCAGAACACCAGCGCGCTCTTGGCCCCGAGCCCCAGCGACGCGTGGAAGAACGTGCCGTCCCGGCTGACGGCGAGCAGATGGTTGTAGGTCCCGAGCCCGAGGTGCTCGCCGGTCCAGAGCGCAAGCAGGGCGGCCGCCACCGCGCCGAGGACGAGCCCGGCCGCGGCGGTCCAGCCGGTCCGGCGGACCAGAAGACGGTAGCCGACGACACCGGTGATCGCCCCGCCGAGCACGACGATCAGGCAGAACCAGGCGTCGGCGACGATGAACGCGTGGCTCTCCGCGTTGACTAGTTCGGCCTCGCCGGGCCCGACCTGGAGTAGCAGCGCCCGCGGCGCCACCGCGGCCCAGATGATTCCGGCGGCCACGCCGAGCACCGCGCTTCCCGCCAGCGCCACCACGAACGCGGCCAGTCGCCCCTTCGTCGGTCCTCCCTCATCCGCTTCGTCGCTCCGGGCACGATCGTACCCGTCGGTCTCTGGGTCAGCCTCTGGCCGGCTCGATGGCGTGTACCTCGGGCAAGATCGACGCGATGGCCTCGAAGGTGGCCTCCTCACTGTCTGTTTAGCCCGGTTTATCGAGGGGAGTCGGGGTGTCGTTCCGACACCTCACGGAGGTCATAATGTCGACCGGAGCAATAATAGGTATCGTCATCGTCGTCATCGTCGTGGTAGCAGCAGTAGTGGTAGCCACGGGCGAGATGCGGCGGGCCCGGCTGCGTCGCCAGTTCGGCCCAGAGTACAACCGCCTGGTTCAGCAACTGGGCAGCAAGAAGAAGGCTGACGCCGAGCTAGCCGCCCGGCAGCGGCGCGTCGAGGGGCTCGGAATTCACGAGCTTTCGGCGGAGCAGCAGGCCAGCTACAGCGGCGACTGGACCGTGGTCCAGGAGCGGTTCGTTGACACCCCGGCCGAAGCGGTTGCCGCCGCGGGCACGCTGATCAGGGATGTCATGCGAGACCGCGGCTACCCCGCCGACGACAGGAACGCCAGCATGGACGCCCTGTCCGTCTATCACCCCGGTCCGCTCGAGGGTTACCGCCAGACGCTGGGCCTGCGGACCGAATCGGCGACCACTGAGCAGCTCAGGGAAGCCATGATCCGTTACCGCGCGCTGTTCGAGGACCTGACCGGCCTGCGGGAAGGTCCGGGCCAGCCCCAGCGTGACCGCGTCGCGGAGATCCGCGACCGTTCCGGTAACAGCGACCCTGCTCGTGCTGACGGCGACCTCACCGGTACGAACAGTGGCTTCGCCGGTCCGGACAACGACCTGGCCGCGGAGAACGGCACCCGGACGGCGGACACGCCTCGATAGGCGCTCAGGCGTTTCGGCAGGCACTCACCCACCGACAGGCACTCACGGGAGAGATGGTTCCTATGACACAGGATCAGTACGGCCAGACGAGGGGGCCCGGATACGTCGCGCGTGACGACGCCGTCCCTGACAACGAGTACGAAGAAAATGCCAGCGGGCAGTCCAGGCCGAAGACCGCCTTCCAGAAGGTAGCCTCGGCTCTGCGCGGCGGCCCTGAGCAGGACCAGACGGCCGCGGACCAGGTCACCGACGCACCGGTCGCCGCGGACCCGGATACCCCGTCGGCCAGCGCGCCGCGGGTGACTCAGCAGGACGAGGCGTCCATGGCGGGCCGCCCGATCTCCCGGCAGGCTCAGCCCTCGGGCGACTACTGGGACGAGCCCGGTACGTCCGCCGCCGACCGCGACGAGGCGGCCACCGTGACCAACCCGGACGTTCCGCTTCCCGAGACGAGCGCGGACCCGCTGACCCGCCAGAACCAAGTGACCGGCCAGGTCGCTCCCGGCGCCGAGGAACACGCGGCGACTCAGCCGGACATGTTCGACACCACGACGCACGCGGGCAACGGGGCCACCACAGCGCCGTACCCGGAGGGTCAGGCCGGGGAGGCGACCAATGGCGCTTCGGCTGGCGGCGTCCCGGTCGGTGATGTCCGGGCTGGTGATGTCCCGGTCGGTGACGTCCCGGCCGGTGATGTCCCGGCTGGCGAGGTGACGGAGACTGCGGGACGGCACGCCGCTGCCGCCCCGGCCGGCACCGAGTCGCGGCCCGGCGAGGCGGCCGGGGCGCTGGGTGACTTCAGCGACCTGACGTACGGGAATCTGCTTCCCGACACGACGGTATACGTCGACCAATGGCAGCAGGTCCAGTTCAAGTTCGTGGACGACCCGCACGCCTCGGTGACCGAAGCCGCCGACATCATCGCTCAGGTCACCGCCAAGATGGAAGCGGCCATCCAGGAACGGCAGCGGGCCATCGAGGAACGTCAGCGCGCCATTGCCGAGCAGCAGCGCTCGTTGCGCGGCCGGTGGGGCGAGGGCACGAACGCCGATACCGAGGCGCTGCGGGAGACACTGCGGATGTACAAGACCTTCCTCGACCAGCTCATCGGCGCCCGGGCCAGCTCACGCTAGCTGACGCAAGCCGGACCGAGTAGCTGCTTCAGGTCGCCGATCAAGGCGGGCGAGGTGGCTACTCGGAGCTTGTCGTCGAGCCGGACCACCGTGGTGCGCTCATGGCCACGGAGCCTAAGGTGCACCTCGGTCGGGCCGGGGTGGGTGACCAGCACCTCCCGGAGCCGCTCCACCACCGGCGGCACGCACCGGGCCACCGGCATCGAAACCACGAAAGGGCCTGAGTCATCTACGGACAGGTCCGGGATGGTCAGGTCCATCGCGATCAGCTTGGGGGCGTCGTCCCGGCGGTCCACCTTGCCCTTCACTACCACCACCGCGTCCTCGGCGATCGAGGTGGCGTACAGCTGGTAGGTCTGCGGGAAGAACAGCACCTCGATGGCCCCGCCCAGGTCCTCGAGCGTGGCCGCGGCCCACTGGTTGCCCTGCTTGGTCACCTTGCGCTGCACCCCGGACAAGATGCCGCCGATCTTGACGATCTGCGCGTCGGACCGGTCGCCGCTGCGGGGCCGCTCGGCGTCATCGGCCATCAAATCGGCCAGTGAGCAGTCGCTTTCCCTGGCGATGATGTGCTCGACGCCGAACAGCGGGTGGTCCGAGACGTAAAGCCCGAGCATCTCGCGCTCGAAGTTCAGCAGGGTGGACTTGTCCCACTCCCCGGCGGGGACGGGGACGTCGAAGACCGCCTCCGCCTCGGCGTCGCCGCCGAACAACGAGTCCTGCCCGATCGCCTCGTTGCGCTTGATGTCGATCACGGCGTCGACGGCCTGCTCGTGCACGAGGACCAGGCCCTTGCGCGGATCCCCGAACGAGTCGAACGCACCCGCCTTGACCAGTGACTCGATTACCCGCTTGTTGCATACCACCAGGGGCACCTTGCGCAGGAAGTCCGTGAAGCCAGTGAACTCGCCCTTGGACTTGCGCGCCGCGATGATCGCCTCGACCACATTGGTGCCCACGTTGCGGATCGCCGCCAGGCCGAACCTGATGTCCGTCCCGACCGGCGCGAACGTCGCCACCGACTCGTTGACGTCAGGCGGCAGCACCTTGATGCCCATCCGGCGGCACTCGCTGAGGTAAAGCGCTGACTTGTCCTTGTCGTCGCCCACCGAGGTGAGCAGCGCGGCCATGTACTCGGCGGGATAGTTCGCCTTCAGGTAGGCAGTCCAGTACGACACGAGGCCGTACGCGGCCGAGTGCGCCTTGTTGAACGCGTAGCCCGCGAACGGCACCAGGACATCCCAGACGGCCTGGATCGCCTTGTCCGAGTACCCGCGCTCCCGGCAGCCCTGGTGGAACGGTACGAACTCCTTGTCCAGGATCTCTTTCTTCTTCTTGCCCATGGCCCGGCGGAGCAGGTCCGCTTGGCCGAGCGTGTAGCCGGCCAGGATCTGGGCGGCCTTCTGCACCTGCTCCTGGTAGACGATCAGGCCATAGGTCGGCTCGAGCACCTCACGCAGCGGTTCCTCGAGCTCCGGGTGGATCGGCGTGATCTCCTGCTGCCCGTTCTTGCGCAGCGCGTAGTTGGTGTGCGAGTTAACGCCCATCGGGCCCGGGCGGTATAGGGCGCCCACCGCGGAGATGTCCTCGAAGTTGTCCGGCTTCATCATCCGCAGCAGCGAGCGCATCGGCCCGCCGTCGAACTGGAAGACACCGAGCGTGTCGCCCCGCCCGAGCAGCTCATAGGTGGACTGGTCGTCCAGGGCCAGGCTCAGCAGGTCGACCGAGATGTCCCGGTTCCGCTCGATCGCCGCCACCGCGTCGGCCATGATCGTGAGGTTACGCAGGCCGAGGAAGTCCATCTTCAGCAGCCCGAGGCCCTCGCAGGTCGGGTAGTCGAACTGCGTGATCACCGCGCCGTCGGAATGCCGGGTCCAGACCGGTATGTGATCGGTCAGCGGCTCGGCCGACATGATCACGCCGGCCGCGTGCACGCCCGGCTGGCGGACCAGCCCCTCGATCCCGCGGGCGGTGTCGATGACCTCCTTGATCTCCGCCTCGGCCTCGTACAGGGAGCGGAGCTCGCCCGCCTCCTTGTACCTGGCGTTGGCCTCATCGAAGATCCCGGACAGCGGGATGTCCTTGCCCATCACGGCCGGCGGGAACGCCTTGGTGATCCGGTCGCCCAGCGCGTAGGGGAAGCCAAGCACCCGGCAGGAGTCCTTGATCGCAGCCTTGGCCTTGATCGTGCCGTAGGTGACGATCTGCGCGACCCGGTCCGAACCCCACTTCTGGGTCACGTACCTGATCACGTCGGCCCGGCCGCGTTCGTCGAAGTCGATGTCGATGTCGGGCATGGACACGCGCTCGGGATTGAGGAAGCGCTCGAAGATCAGGCCGTGGACCAGCGGGTCCAGGTCGGTGATGCCCATCGCGTAAGCGACGATCGAACCGGCCGCCGAGCCGCGGCCTGGGCCCACCGCGACGCCGTTGTTCTTGGCCCACATGATGAAGTCCGCGACCACCAGGAAGTACGCGGGGAACCCCATCTGGCAGATGATCTGGATCTCGTACTCGGCCTGCTGGCGCCGCTCCTCGTCGTACCCGTCCGGATAGCGCCGGTCCATGCCCTTCCACACCTCGGCGCGGAACAGCTCATCCTCGGACTCGAATCCGTCGGGGATCGGGAAGCGAGGCATCAGGTTGACGAATTCGAACATTCCGCCGGCGTCGACCCGGTCGGCGATCAGCAACTGGCTATTGCGACACCCCTCCTGCCAGTAGTCGCTGCCGTCAATGCCGTACATCGCGGCCGCGGGCTTGATGAAGTAGCCACCGCCCTCGAGCCGGAACCTGTCGGCGTCGGCCAGGGTCTTGCCTGTCTGGATGCACAGCAGGGTGTCATGGCTGGTGGCGTCCTGCTCGCGGGTGTAATGCGAGTCGTTGGTCACGACCGGCGGGATGCCGAGCTTCCTGCCGATTTCGAGCAGGCCGTCACGGACCCGGCGCTCGATGTCCAGGCCGTGCTCCATCAACTCGAGGAAGTAATTCTCCTTGCCGAAGATGTCCTGCCACTCGGCCGCCCCCTTGAGCGCCTCGTCGAACTGGCCGAGCCGCAGCCTGGTCTGCAGCTCGCCCGACGGGCAGCCGGTGGAAGCCATCAGCCCGGACGTGTGCGCCGCGATGATCTCCTTGTCCATCCGCGGCCACTTGACCAGCCAGCCTTCGGCGTACGAGCGGGAGGAGAGCTTGAACAGGTTATGCAGGCCTTCTTTGTTTCGCGCCCAGATGGTCTTGTGCAGGTAGGCCCCGGAGGCGGAGACGTCGTCTTTCTTCTGGTGCGGCTGGCCCCACAGGATCCGGTTGGTGTTGCTCCGGGATTCCGGCGCGACGTAGGCCTCGATCCCGATCACCGGCGTGACGCCGGCCTCCTTGGCCTGCCGGTGGAACTCCGCGGCGGCGAACATGTTGCCGTGGTCGGTCATCGCCACGTGCGTCATGCCTTGGCTCTTGACCTCGGCGAACAGGTCCTTCAGCCGGGCGGCACCGTCCAGCATGGAGTACTCGGTGTGCACGTGCAGGTGAGCGAACGGCGCACCGGACTCTGCCATGACGATCCCCCTCCTCAGGGCATGCCGCGCTCCGCACGCAGCCCTGCGGACGGCGCGCGTAGTCATCAACCGGTGCTCATTACTTTAGCGGAGCGAGGCCGCCGCCGCCGGTCTGGCGCGCCGGCCGGGTCGCTCGGGTCTGGCGCAGCCAGCGGTCAGGCGGCCGTGTGCCGCTGTATGTATCCGATCCAGTCGGCTGGTTCTATGACCCATTTTGTGGGCCGGAACAGGTCGTCGGCCTGGTCCCGCTGCTCGCGGCGTTCTTGCGGTGTCCGGGCGTTGGCCAGGCAGGCGTAGATGGCGTCGTCGAGGTTGAGCCGCTCGCCGTACCAGGGCGGGATGATCGTGTCCGGGGTGATGTCGGTGTCGTGACAGTCCCCGATGGTGCCGTCGGGAGGTGGCAGGGCAGGGCTGGGCGGGATGCCGGTGCCGTCCGGGCGGAAGAACGCGAACGCGCCGCCGGGTTTGGCGGTGAGGAGGTAGCCGCGGTCGTGGACCAGCATGTGGTGGTACTTACATAGGCTGATCAGGTTGTCCAGGCTGGTCCGGCCGCCGTTGATCCAGTGCTGGATGTGGTGCAGGTCGACCCGGCGGGACTCACAGCCCGGGAACCGGCACCGGCAGGTGTCCCGTTCCCGGGCCGCGCGACGCAGTGCCGCGTTCGGCCGCCGACGGCGGCGGCCCAGGTCCAGCACGGTGCCGTCGCGGTCGTGCCGCATCCAGCTCAAGGCGGCGGTGCAGCCGATCATCTGGGCGGTGCTGACGCTGACCGCGGGGCCGTCCTCGACGTGGCAGCGGCCTGGGTCCGCTGGCTCACCTGGCCGGGCGGGCGCCGGCGTTTCCGCGGAAACGCCGGCTGTCCGTGCGGGGACGCCTGCGGCGTCGGTGCCGACGTGCACGATGACCTGGTACACCTCCGGGTCAGCCGCGGCGGCGGCCTTGGCAGCCAGGAACGCCTCGGCGACCGCCAGCAGCGCATCGGCCAGGCTCGAGGACGTCGCCACCACGGGCGGGCCGGCCGGCGG
>JBAUAY010000617.1:0-4187 GCA_049676235.1 Streptosporangiaceae bacterium | reverse complement strand
GTCTGGCGGCGGCCCGGTCCGGCGGGACGACTACCGGCTCGGTGTCGCGCTGAGCCGCGAACCACAGCGTCCCCAGCACGCACAGCAGAGCCGCCACTCCGACACCGGAGGCGGGAGAGACCTCGGTCGCGAGCAGCGTCACGGCGGCCGGGCCGATGACAAAGCACAGCTCGTCGGCGACCGACTCGAAGGAGAACGCGGCGTGCAGCCGGGGCGAGCCCGCGAGCAGGACGCTCCAGCGGGCCCGGACCATGGTGCCCAGGGACGGCATGGTCGCGCCCGCGATCGCCCCCGGTGCGAAGAAGGCCCAGGTCGGTAGGCCAAGCTCGACGGCCGCGATGAGCGCCGCCGTGGCCACGGTGAACACCGTGAGTAGCGGCAGTAGGACGCGCCGCTGCCCCCGTGAGTCCACCAGCCGGGCGATCCGCGGCGAGGTGAACGCGTAGCCCAGCGAGCCGACCGCCGACACCGCGCCGGCCACGCCGTACTTCCCGGTGCTGGCCGAGATGAGCAGGACGGTGCCGAGCCCGAACATCGACATCGGCATCCGCCCGATGACCGCGGCCGCGGAGAAGCGCCAGGCCCCGGGAATCCGGAAGATTTCCGCGTACGGCCGCAGCGGCCGGGTCAGTAGGCCTGTGGGGGAGCGGCTGTCGGGCGTTTTCGCGTCGTCAATACCCGTCATCTGCCGCATTGCCCCATGATCAGTACGATATCGGACGCCGCCAACCGGGTTTCCTGCGAAAACTCCGAGTTCCTGGCCCCGGGCATAGCCGGCCGGCGGCCCTGGTTGGATGGAGGCATGCCGGCCTACGACGCCTTCCTGCTTGTCTCGTTCGGCGGCCCGGAAGGCCCCGACGAGGTGATGCCGTTCCTGGAGAACGTCACTCGCGGCCGCGGCATCCCGCCGGAGCGGCTGGCGAGCGTGGCCGAGCACTACTACGCGGTCGGCGGGGTGAGCCCGATCAACCAGCAGTGCCGGGATCTGCTGGCCGCGGTCCGCGCCGACTTCTCGGCCAACGGCCTGTCGCTGCCCGTCTACTGGGGAAACAGGAACTGGACGCCGTACCTGACCACCACGGTGCGGGCCATGGCCGATGATGGCGTCCAGCGCGCCGTCGCCCTGGTGACCTCCGCGTACAGCTCCTACTCGAGCTGCAGGCAGTACCTCGACGACATCGAGCGGGCCCGCGCCGCGGTCGGCCAGCAGGCACCTAAAATCGACAAGATCAGGCGCTTCTTCAACCACCCGGGCTTCATCGAGCCGTTCGTCGCCAGCACGCGCGCCGCACTGGCTACCCTCCCCGCCGATCTGCGGGACGACGCCCACCTGGTCTTCACCGCGCATAGCGTCCCGGTCGCGATGGCCCAGGCCAGCGGGCCGGGAGGAGGGAACAGGTACGTAGCCGAACTGACCGAGGCCGCCCGTCTCATTGCGATGCGGGCCGGAGGTGGCACGCACCCCCACACCCTGGCCTACCAGAGCCGGAGCGGTCCGCCGTCTCAGCCGTGGCTGGAACCCGATGTCCGTGATCACCTGGGTGACCTGGCTAAGTCCGGCACGAAGGCCGTGGTGATGATCCCGGTCGGGTTCGTGTCCGACCACATGGAGGTTCGGCATGACCTAGACGTCGAGGCCGCGCAGAGCGCCGACTCGCTGGGCCTGGCCTTCGCCCGGGCAGCCACTCCCAGCAGCCACCCGAGGTTTGCCTCCATGATCACCGAACTGGTCATAGAGCGTCTGGCCCTGCCCGACGAAGCGGTGCCGAGCCAGGCCTGTCCGGCGGACTGCTGCCGGTACGCGGGGCTCGCCGGCCGGCCCAGGGAGGTCGAAGGGTCATCGTCAGCATGACGGGCTCGCCGGCCGACGACGCCGAGGAACTGCTGCGGATCGCGGTGGCCGCGGCCGGCGAGGCAGGTCGGCTGCTGGCCTCCTGGCGAGGCGACGAGCGTCCCGAGGTGGTCGAGACCAAGTCGAGCCCGACCGATGTGGTGACGGAGATGGACCGCCGGTCCGAGACCCTGATCACCGGCCGGATCCGCGCGCATCGCCCCGGGGACGCCGTCCTGGGCGAGGAAGGTGGCCAGACGGCAGGCGGCCCGGCCGGCGACGAGAGCGACGGCGGCCGGCCTGGGCGTGTCCGCTGGATCGTCGACCCGCTGGACGGGACCGTCAACTACCTGTACGGCCTGTTCGACTGGGCGGTATCCATCGCGGCCGAAGTAGACGGGACCGTGGTCGCCGGAGTGGTTGAGGTTCCCCGCCATGGTGAGATGTTCACGGCGGTGGCGGGCCAGGGCGCCTGGCTGCATCGGGGCGGGGCCAGGGTGGCGCTTCATTGCACCTCGGGCGTACCGCTCGGCCAGGCTCTGGTGGGCACCGGGTTCGGGTACCATTCGGGACGCCGCCGGGTGCAGGGTGAGGTGATCGCGGCGTTGCTGCCGTACGTGCGGGATATCAGGCGTGGCGGCTCGGCCGCCGTGGACCTGTGCTCGGTAGCCGCCGGGCGCCTTGACGCGTTCTTCGAGCGCGGCCTGAACTACTGGGATTTCGCGGCCGGCGGCCTGATCGCCCGCGAGGCAGGCGCGGCGGTTGGCGGACTGGCCGGCCGGACGGAGAGCACCTCCATGGCGGTGGCCGCTGGCCCCGGCCTTTACCAGCAGCTAGATACTTTCCTGACCAATCTGAACCCAGAGCGGGACGCGCAACGTAGTCAGGAACGGGACGGGTAGGCGGACCGGGACAGATTAGGCCGGCGGGCCAGGAACGGGATGTGTCAGGAGTTATCGGCGTGCCGCGTGTGCGCTGGGCGCGAACGTGACAGAATTCCCCGCCGGAATCGGGCACAACTACGGCCTTGAAAGCGTTACAACCGCGCAGCGAATGCGCACTACGGATGAAGGGGGATGGAGTACTCAGATGGCTACCGACTACGACAGCCCGCGGAAGACGGACGACGACCTGACTGAGGACAGCCTTCAGGAACTTCAGGCGCGCCGGATGGACAAGTCATCGAGCACCATCGATCTTGACCCCGACGATGTTGCCGAGTCCTTGGAGTTGCCGGGGGCTGACTTGTCGAACGAGGAACTCTCGTTCCGGGTGATACCGCGACAGGCGGATGAGTTCACGTGTTCCCGGTGCTTCCTTGTGCACCACCGGAGTCAGCTTGCAGAAGACCGCAATGGTCAGCTTGTCTGCCGGGAATGCGCGGCTTAGCCGTCCGCGGCGTTGGCGGGCTCGCGGTCCGGGCCGCTGTACGTTTTACGTGCCGCAGCCCGGGTGGCGAGCAGCCTCGCCGCCCCGACGCTGACGCCGGTCAGCACGGACCAGGTGAGCGCCTCGGTCAGGGCCACCTGCGGATCCTCCGGGTTGGTGGGAGGTTCCTTGCCCGTGGCCTTGGTCCAGACGAACGTGATCACCTTGCGCGCGACGAAGGCGGCCGCCATGGCCGCCACGGCGCTCACCACCTTGGTGCCGAGGTCCACTTTCCTGTCTGCCATCACTGCTCCTTCTAGACTCATCCGTTACCCTCGTCCGCGCCATCATGCCACTGGTTCGTGGCCGGCTTGTATCCGGCACCTTTCGATGGCGGCGGCCAGTTCCGCCGGATGCCTGGTGCCGATCAGCCAGTACGGGGCCGGCGATCCCCCTGCCGCAGGCCAAGGATCCGAAGCGGCTACGGCCAGATAGACGGATTCCTTGAGGTAGGGTCGCGAATACAGGTGGGCTGCCGGGTCTGCCCGCGGGCCGCGCAACCGTGTGGTCTGCTTTTCGTCGAGGCTGACCACCTCGCTGACGGCCGTCAGGGGCAGCGCGGCTTTCCCCGCCCGCAGAGTCCCGTTGCGGATCTCCACCGTGGCCAGGCCCAAGGTGATCAGGAATGCGGCACTGCCCGCGGCGAAGCCCGTCATGATGATGACCGGCCAGGGTTCGGCGAGACCGGCGAAAAGAGTGGCGCCCAGGATGAGGACAGTTGGCACGGCGAGCAGCCACCATGCGAGCGGTACGCGGAGCCGTTCGCGGTAATCATGCATGCAGTCGAGGGTAGTTGGTCAGATGGAGTCGTGGCGGGGGCGGGGACGACGGGTCGGCCGTGACGCGCTGAGCCGGCTGAAGGCGGGCCCGGGCCTCGGCGGCCCCGCGCCGGGCGGCCGTGCTGGCCTCGGGAAGGACGGCGACGGGG
>JBAUAY010000616.1:0-2062 GCA_049676235.1 Streptosporangiaceae bacterium | reverse complement strand
CTTCGACGAAATCTCGCATAACGCCCTCCTAGAGCGCGTACGCGCGAGAATCGCGGACAAGCGCGTCCTGGCCCTGGTGAAGACGTTCCTGAAGGCGGGCATCCTCGGTGAGGACGGCACGCTCAGGGACAGCAGCGCCGGCACCCCGCAGGGTTCGATCCTCTCACCCCTGATGAGCAACGTGGCCCTGTCAGTGCTGGACGAGCACATCGCCCAGGCACCGGGGGGACCCGGGGCGAGCCAGGTGGAACGGGCCAGGCGCCGCCGCCACGGCCAGCCGAACATACGGCTGGTCCGGTTCGCGGACGACTGGTGCCTGATGGTCTCGGGCACCAGGGCGCACGCCGAAGCCCTGCGAGAGGAAATCGCCGGGGTCCTGACCGGGATGGGCCTGCGCCTGTCACCGGAAAAGACCCTGATCACCCATATCGACGAGGGCCTTGACTTCCTCGGCTGGCACATCCAGCGCCACCAGAAGCGAGGCGCGGTCAGGAAGTACGTCTATACCTACCCGGCGCGCAAGGCGATCAAGGCCGTAACCGCCAAGGTAAAGGCGATCTGCCAACAGGACCTCAACCTGCCGCTTGAAGTCCTGCTGCACCGGCTGAACCCGGCGCTGCGGGGCTGGTGCGCCTACTTTCGGCCGGGGGTGTCCGCCGTGGCCTTCCACTACCTGAGCCAGTACACCTGGGCAAGGGTCATGAAATGGATACGCCGCAAGCACCGCCGGATCACCTCGAAAGACATCCGCCGACGCTACTGTTCCGGCGGGTGGTGGCCGACCACGGGAGAGATAACCCTGTTCAACCCGGCGAAGCTGACCCCGACGCGCTACCGCTACCGGGGAACAGCGATCCCGGCCCCCTGGCCGACCACGGCATGAGCGGCCAACCGCGCCAATAACGGGACTCGCGGAGAGCCCGGTGCCTGGCCAACAGGCACGCCGGGTTCGGGAGGCGATCCGGGGGTCTCCCCACCAGCAGAAATGCAGGCAGGGCGCCCCGGATCGACCTCACCTTGTGGCTGTTCCGGGGGAGGAACTGCGGGTACGGGCAGGTGATGCTGAAGCTGGCCGACGGGCTGTATGCCCGGCAGCTGGGCGCTGACCTGCTGGAAGGCCGTCCGGCCACCGGGATGCGGGTGGATGCCGGGCAGGGACGGGAGTGGTGGCTGCCGAATCCCTCCTCGCTGTCGCGGGGCCGCGCCAAGCTCGGGCCGGGAGTGCACCGTTACCTGTTCGAGCAGGTAAAAGGCCTGCTGGGGGCGGATGAGGCGCCGGGGGTGTTCTGCTGCGGGCTGCGCATCGTCTCGATGGACGGGTCGGTGACGGACGTGCCGGACAGCAAGGAGAACGACGCGTTCTTCGGCCGGCCATCGAACCAGTCCCGGGACGGGGCGTTCGCGCAGGTCAGGTGGGTGGTCGCGGCGGAGTCGGGGACGGGGAGCCTGCTGGGGGCGGCGATGGGCGGGTACCGGACGGCGGAGCAGCCGCTGGCCCGTGACCTGCTGAGGCAGGAATGCTTCGGGCCGGGGATGCTGGTGCTCGCGGACCGCAAGTTCCTGTCCTGGTCCCTGGCCCGCGGCTTCCTCGCGACAGGCGCGCACATCCTGTGGCGCGCGTCCGCCAGCTTCGCGCTGAAGCCGGTGAAAGTCCTGCACGACGGCACCTACCTCGCGGAGCTGAAGCCGCCGCGGAAGGGCGACGGCCCGGTGATCACGGTCCGCGTCATCGAGTACACGGTGCACACCGCGGCCGCGGCCGGCGGCGAGGAGGGGACCTCGGAGGTGTTCGCCCTGGTCACCAGCCTGCTTGACGTGGAGGAGTACCCGGCGCTGGACCTGGCGTGCTGCTACCCGCGGCGGTGGGGCTGCGAGACCGTCATCGGCCATCACAAGACGGACATGGGCGAGGGCCAGCCTGTCCTGCGGTCGAAGGACCCGGCCGGGGTGCTGCAGGAAATGTGGGCGCTTTTCGCCGTCTACCAGGCGATATGCCGGGTCGTCGGGATCGCGGTGAACGCGTCCGGCATCCCGCCGGCGCAGATCAGCTTCCCTCATGCCC
>JBAUAY010000615.1:0-4172 GCA_049676235.1 Streptosporangiaceae bacterium | reverse complement strand
ACCCGCCAGATCTTCACCGTCAGCCGCCGCGGCGGCGACCGCAAGCCCGCGGTCCGCGTCGTCCTCGACGCCCTGACCGCTGCCGCCGCCGACCCCCCGGCGGATTCCGCTATCGTTGCTGCTTAACCGCGTACCGTGCCGCGGATGCTGACGCCGCCTAGGCGGGTACCGCAGAAAATCCCTCTTAGGCGGGTACCTCGCAGAGGATCTCCCCGTGTGGGATGAGGAACCAGCCGTCCTCGCTGGCCGCCCACCGCCGCCAGCCCTCGGCCAGCCGGGCCAGGTCCGGCCGGGTCGCCAGGCCGTGCTCCACGGCCCGGTCGCCGAACGGCGACTCGGTCAGCCGTTCGGCCCACGAGTTGCCCCACCACGACCGGTCCTGCTGTCCGGTGTAACACCAGGCGCTGGCCGAGGCCTCGATCGCGGCGAAGCCGGCCTGCCGGGCCCAGAACAGCAGGCGCCGGCCCGCGTCCGGCTCCCCGCCGAGCGCCCGGGCCACGTTCCGGTACAGCTCCTGCCACTCGGTCAGCCCGGGGTCGTCGGGGAACCAGAAGAAACCGCCGTAGTCCCCGTCGCGCGCGGCGACCAGCCCCCCGGGCCGGCATACCCGCCGCATCTCGGTCAGCGCCGCGACCGGGTCCGACAGGTGCTGAAGCACCTGGTGCGCGTGCACCACGTCGAACGTTCTGTCGTCGTAGCCCAGGTCGTAGACGTCCCCGACCTCGAACCGAACGTTGGTTTGCCCTCGCCGGTCCGCCTCCTGCCGGGCCAGCGCCAGCACGTCGCCCGCCGCGTCGATCCCGGTCACCTGCCCGTCGGGGACCCGGGCGGCCAGGTCCACGGTGATCGTGCCGGGCCCGCAGCCGACGTCGAGCACGCGCGCGTCGGTCGGCAATCGCGCCAGCAGGTACCCGGCTGAGTTCTCCGCGGTCCGCCAGCGATGCGACCGCAGCACGCTGTCGTGGTGTCCGTGCAGGTAGGTGTCGGAGGTAGATGACATCCCCCCATCATCCCGCGCCCCAGCCCGGGCACCGCGCCCAGCCCGGGCGCGGTGCCCGACCCTAAACCGGATACCGCGTGGGTTCGGTCGTGCGCTGGCGCCCGGTCGGCGTCGTCCACCGGACGTCGCCCGAGGGCAGCTGCTCGACCTTCCAGCGCGGGTCCTGCTTGAGCCGATGGTCATGGCGGCACTTCGGTCCCGCGTTGCACAAACATGTTCTCCCGCCTGATTCGTACGGGATGTTGTGCTCGAAATCCGCTTGGGTGGAGGGCCTGCGGCAGGTTGGCCCGGTGCACGTCGCGTACCGAACCTGGGTCAGGTGCCGGAGCTTGACCCCGGGATCATGCCCCCGCGCCGCGAACCTGTGGTCGCAGTCCTCGGTGGCGATCGGGTCCAGCGCGACGATCAGGTCCCGCTGCCCGCCAGCCGCGGTGGACAGCCGCCAGCTGCCGTATCCGCCCGGCGGTCCGGGCCCGCCGGTGGCGGTGAACGTGAACCCGGGTCCGTCCCTGGCCGCGGGTTTCGGCCGCTTCGCCTCGTTCCCGCCCTGGGGCCGGGCGCAGCCGTGGCCGATGGCGTGCCCCTGCTCATCGGTCACGGTCACGCACCAGGTCGACCGGGGGTTGCCCGCGGCAGCGCGGGCCAGGTCCCGGGCCAGCCACGGGTCGATCGGCCCGATCCCGGCCATCTCGCCGGGCCGGTCCGCCCGCCCGGTCAGAGTAGCCAGCGGGATGGTCAGGGTGACGCGGCCCGCGAACCCGGCCGGGATCGGGCCGGCCCGATCCCGGCCGGGTGTGGCTGGTCCCGCTGACCCCCCGCCACCGCCTCCGTCTACCGAACCGCCTCCGTCTACCGAACCGCCTCCGTCTACCGAACCGTCTCCGTCGGCCGGACCGGCTTCGCCGTTGCCGGCGGGCTGCTCTGGCCTTGAGTCCTGGCCCAGGAGGATGTCGAGGTAAGCGCGGGCCCGCAGCTCGTCCATCGAGCCCTCCAGGCCGGCCTTCTTCAGCTGCCGCGCCCACGCGGTGATCTTCTGGTCCGCGGCCAGCACCTCGGCCGGCGGCAGCTCCCGGCCCATCAGCGCCGCGTTCCCGCTGTCCTCGGCCCAGCGTTCGACCCGCGCGTCGCGAGCCGCTTCCTCCCGCCGCTTGCGCGCCTTCTCCGGGGCGACCTCCATCACGGCACGGGCGATCGCGGCCCGCAGTCCGGCCGGGGTCAGCCTTCCGGCCCGGTCCAGCACCATGGCCTCCGCCGCCTGCGCTTCCCCGGCAACCAGCAGGTCGGTCGCGCGGGCGATAATCCACGCCTTGGACTGCCGCAGGATCCCGTCCCGGAACGCCTCCATGGTCCCGGGCAGCTTCTCCGCAAGGTCATGGGCCAGGGCCAGCATGTCCTCGACGGCCCCGCCGGACTCGGCCAGGATCTGCCGTAGCTCGTTGGCGGTGAACTCATCCCACACCGGCGGCATCTGCGCCGGGCCAGCGGGGGGATGGCCGGACTCGGGTCGGCGGCGGATGAACTCGGCGACGGCGGCGTGCTTGCGGGCGGCCATGTGCGCCTCCAGCCGGTCCCACGCGCAGATCACCCCGGCCACCTCGTCATCAGACGCGCCGGCGTAACGGTCGTCGTCCCCGGCGGCCTCGGCGGCGAATCCGGCCAGCGCGTTACACCCGGGCATCGTGTCCAGCAGCGCCCCGGTCGCGAACCCCGCCGCGCGGCTGAAGTGTTCACCGGGGGAGCGCCGTGCCGACCCGGGCTGCCCGGGCCCGCGGCGTTCCAGCCCGACTGGCTGCCCGCCGAGTAGGCCGAGCCGGGTGGCACGGGCGCACGCGGCGGCTTCGTCCGCGGTGATGCGCCGGCATTCGGCCACGACTCGCGCCAGGTCGTACTCCCACGGCCCCGGCAGGCCATCCGGGTCAGCTTCCTCCTCGTCGGGGTCCGGCGGCTCATCCTTCTCGGCCGTGGCGGCACACCAGGCCAGCCACTCCTCCTCGCTCACCGGATCTGGGCCGGGCACCGGCTCGCGAGGCTCCCGGGCGGGATCCTCGTCCCGCCCGGGATTCGCTGGAGCCGGTCCTTGAGGCATCCGCCACCTCGTTCTGGGGAGTATTGATCTATATAGAACATAATAGCTAAAATGATCATTGAAGTCAACGCATCAACCTCTCGGCGTGGCGTATCTCGCTGACGCGACGGCCAGGTCCGCGCCGAGCTCTGCCGGCCGCGCGCGGCTGCGCGGCTAGCCCCGATTTGTCTACGGTTTTGGGTGTCATAACCCCCGGAACTGCAGACAAAGCGTGAGAAGCGGGGCTGGCTGACGGCGGGTTCGGCTGCTAGCGTCGGCCTCACCCTGCGCGAGCCGGCCAGCGCTGATCCCCGGCCAGCGCTGAACCCCTCAGTGGCGAGGAGAACGAAGCATGGCGGACATCTACGGGAGCTGCGACGACCGGTTTGAGGCGGTGCGCGATGCGCTGGCGCGGAACCTGGACTCGGGCGAGGAACTGGGCGCCTCACTCGTCTTGGATATCGACGGGGACATCGCCATTGACATGTGGGGCGGCTTCCGCGACCAGGCCCGTACGGTTCCGTGGTCGCAGGACACCATCACCAACGTCTGGTCCACGACCAAGACCGTGACCAGCCTGGCCGCGCTGATCCTGGTCGACCGGGGTGAGCTGGACGTCGACGCCCCGGCCGCGAAGTACTGGCCCGAGTTCGCGGCGAACGGCAAGCAGGACATCCTGGTCCGCCATCTCCTGTCGCACGCCTCCGGGGTTTCCGGGCTCGACCAGCCGGCCGTCGTGGCGGACCTCTACGACTGGGACCGGGCCACCTCCCGGATGGCGGCCCAGGCTCCGTGGTGGGAGCCGGGCACCGCGTCGGGCTACCACGCGCTCAACTTCGGGCACCTGATCGGCGAGGTGGTGCGGCGGATCAGCGGCAAGTCGCTCAAGCAGTTCGTCGCCGAGGAGATCGTCGGTCCGCTGGGCGCCGATTTCCAGATCGGCGCCGTGGAAAGCGACTGGGGCCGGATCGCCGACGTGGTCCCGCCGCCGCCGCTGCCGTTCGACCTGGAGGCCCTCGACCCGGCTAGCCCGGCGGTCAGGACCCTGACCGGGCCGGCGGTCCTCGCCGAGGAAGCCAACACGCCCGCCTGGCGGCGCGCGGACCT
>JBAUAY010000614.1:0-2862 GCA_049676235.1 Streptosporangiaceae bacterium | reverse complement strand
CTCAGCTCCGGCGGTGCCACCCGGACCATGCTCGTCGATATGTTGACGATCGAGCCGCCGTCACGCACCCGCCGCGCGGCCTGCTGGTTGACCACGAAGCTACCCCGCACGTTGACCCGGTGAATCTCGTCGAAGTCCTCCAGGTCAAGGTCTGTGAGGGCAGCGGGGTGGTTGATCCCGGCGGTGTGCACGACGACGTCGAGATGCCCGAGGCGGTCCTCGACAGCGTCGAACACCGCTGAGGTCGCCTCCTCGTCGGCGATGTCCGCCGCGAACGCCGCACCGCGCCGCCCATGTCCCGCGATCTCCTTCACCGTCGCGTCGGCCAGGTCGACGCTTCCGGCGTAGGCCACCGCGACGTCGAACCCGTCGGCGGCCAGCTGGGCGGCTATGACCCGGCCCATACCGCCGGTCCCCCCGGTCACCAGGGCAGTGCGTATGCGGTCTCCCGCGCCCTCGTCTGCAGTCATGGGTCCTCACCTCTCCAGGGCGGCTCTTCGGCCGGCCGATCATGCGATAGCCCAGTGTTGCCCTGCGATCAGCGGCGCACATCGTCAGGTCAGGTAAGCGCACGGGTACGCCGCGGCCCGGATGGCCGACTGGGGAGGCGGCGCGGAAACCACGGTCCGTTCGGAAAAATCAAGATCTCTTTCACCTGGGTTCCGCAGCTGTTGTAGCGCGCTAGGCCGTGAATCTGGGGGTTGACGTGCGGGAACGCGCCGTCGGCTGGTGGGACGGCGTGTATCTAGGCGGCGGGGCCTCGAGTGTCAGGGCTTTGCGGGGAGTTTCAGCTGGTAGATGCGGGGCGGGGCCTCGATTTGCATGGCTTTGAGGATGTCGCGCTGTCGCTTGGAGAGCTCGGTGCGCTGCTGAAAGGTGCCGGCGGGGCCGGTGAAGGTGCCGACGTGGATGCGGTCGAGGTCGCGGCGCAGTTCGGGCCAGGTCTGGCCGCAGGCGTTCTCGGCGATGCGGGCCAGGAGCAGGGCGAGCCAGCAGAGGGTGACGTGGGCGCGGATGCGGTCCTCGCGGCGGTGGTAGACCGGCCGCAGGTCGATGACCTGCTTCATGTCTCTCCAGCCGCGCTCGACTTCCAGGAGCTGCTTGTAGCCGAGGGCGATGTCCTCGGCGGACAGCTTCGGGTCCGCGGTCCTGAGCAGGTACTTCCCGTCGAGGTTCTCCTCGGCCTTCGCCTTCGCGGCGTCGGTTCGGAGCAGGCCGCCGGGGGTGACGCGCAGGTAGCGGTTCAGGCCGGGCCTCGTCGAGATCACGCTGCGCAGCTCCGCGCGCTTGTCCCTGCTGAGCTGGTCGGAGTCCTTGATGACTTCCTCGAGCCTGGCGATCATCTTGGCGCGGACGGCGGCGTCGCGTTCCGCGGCCTCGGGGTTGAAGCAGATGACGAACCGCTCGTCGTCGGCGATCCGTACTTCCTTGACCTTGAGGTTCTGCGCGACGTCCTTGTAGCGGCCCTGCCGTGACAGGGCGGCCTGCGCGTCGGCGGAGCCGGAGCGGAGCTTCTCCCCGATGATGTAGCTGCCGCCGCCCTTGCGCAGGTAGCGGCGGTTCTCCGCGGAGGTGAAGCCGCGGTCGGCGACCCAGATGACCTTGCTCAGGCACCAGTCGCGCATGTCGTCCTTGACCTGCCGGATCAGCTTGGAGTCGGCGGTGTCCCCGGGCCAGCACCAGACCCGGACCGGGACACCGTCCCTGGTCACGGCCATCCCGATCACGACCTGGGGCAGGTCGTCGCGGTGGTCCTTGGACTTCCCCCAGGTCCGAAACGGCTGCGGTTCCCGTCCCCCGTCCCCGGCGCTGCCGGCGTTCCCTCCGGCCAGCGGCATGCCGTGATCGTCGCGGAGCACGGGCTCGTCCTCGTCCTGCGTCTCGAAGTAGGTGGAGGTGGTGTCGAAGAACAGCACGTCGACCTCGAGGTTGAGCAGGGTGACGAGGCTGTCGAAGACCTTCCGCTCCAGGTCGCCGGTGATCTCCGTCAGCCAGTCCATCGCCCGGTAGCAGGCGTCGTCGCTGGTGGCGGGCAGGTCCGCGACCAGCACGTCCTCGTTGACCCAGCGGGCGGCGGCCAGCTTCGACGACGGGGCCAGCGCCCGGTTCGCGACCAGGGCGAACAGCGCCCGCTCGGCGCTCTCGTCCCGCCGGCGCCCTTTGAGCAGGCGACGCGTCTCCTTCGCGATCCCGAGCCGCGCCCACAGGGCATCGAGGGCCCAGGTGCCGCCGAGCGGGCGGGACTCGGTGAACTGCAGGCCGTCGGCGGACGCGGCCAGGGCCGCTTCCGGGTCGAGGAACCGGGTGACGGACGCGACCAGGCGCTGGAGCGCCTCGCGGTTCGCGGCGTCCTCGCGGCCGAAGTTGTAGACGACCTGCACCGCCGACCTGCGCTTTTGCGGGTCCCAGACGTTGTGGGCGAGCTGGAGGTAGCGGACCTCCGAGCCGTCCTTGTTCCGCCGTGGCGTCGACCGCAGGTACATGGACTAGAAGATACCGCTTAAAACGGTATCTAGCAGCAGATTCATGACTAGTCGTGTATCTAGGCGTTCTCACGGTTCAGAGCGCCCCGGACACCCTTGACCTGCGCTGCCGCACCGGAATGTGGACCAGCGAGCCGATTAGCTGCGGAACCCAGGTAAGTCGATCGGAGGCGTCCAGAATGTGAGACGCGGTGACAGTAGGGGCTGCTGTGGGGCGCGGGATACGAGGCGAGAGCCGGGGAGGGGCGCGGGGCTAGTGTCCGGGTGGGGTCGACGTATCCACTAGGGGACGGTCTTCTACCGCTAGGTGGCGGTCGGCCTCGTCACCCAGCATGGCGTGGGAGAGCCTGGCGAGGACGGGCTGGAGTTCGGCCTGCTG
>JBAUAY010000613.1:0-1534 GCA_049676235.1 Streptosporangiaceae bacterium | reverse complement strand
GGCAGCCAGCTCGCGTCGCGGCGGCGCAGATCCACCAGGTCGACGCGCTGGTCGCGGAGTTCGCTGAGCGGAACGCCGAGCGCCGGACCGCCGGCCGAGGGCCGGAAACGGACACCGACGACGACCGTGCCGGCCTTGATCACGGTGCGAACCGGGCCGGTGTCCGGGCCCGCCACGAACGCGCCCCGGCCCGGTTCCCAGATCAGGTCGCTGCACGCGTCGGGTAGCACCAGGGCCTCCCGGTCGGCGGCGCCGTCCGGGGTGACCTGCGCCCACAGGCACGCGATGGCGTGCCGCAGCCCGGCCGGAGCCGGCCACTCCCGGTAGCCGGCCGGGAGGTCCCGCACGGGGGCAGGCTGGGAAGCCACTCCGCCAGCATGCCACGTCGGTGGCCGTTTCGTTCAATACGGGACGGCCCGGACGTGCTGTGATGGGCCGATGAACGCTCCTGACTTTGATGCTGCCGCCACCTTCATCGCCGCCAACGCGAGGGTCGTCGACCGGCGCCGGTTCGGCCGGCTGTTCGGCGACGACGACGCCCAGCCGGTGCGGGACGCGGTGGCCGCCTACCGCAACGAGGACGGCGGGTTCGGGCACGCCCTGGAACCGGACTGCCGCGCCCCCGGCAGCCAGCCGCTGGCGGTCGAGATGGCGCTGCGGATCATGGACGAGACCGGCGCGTGGGACGACGCCCTGGTCCGCGGGACCTGCGACTGGCTCGCGGCGGTCGCGCCGCCCGAGGGCGGCGCGGCCTTTGTCGAGGGGACGCTGTCCAGCTGGCCGCACGCGCCGTGGTGGGTCCCCGAGCAGGGGCATCCCGCCTCGGTCATCGCTACCGGCCTGATCGCGGGTACGCTGCACGCCCGCGGGGTCAGCCACCCCTGGCTCGACCGGGCCGAGGAACTGATGTGGGCCCGGATCGGCAAGCTGGCCGAGCAGGGTGGGAACCAGATGCAGAGCGGGCCGGGCGGTGGCTACGAGATGTTCGGCATGCTGGCGTTCCTGCAGCACGTGCCGGACCGGGACCGGGCACGCCAGGCCTTCGGCCGGATCGGGCCGCTGATCCTCGATCGGGACCTGGTGGCGCTCGACCCCGAGGCACCCGGTGAGGTGCACTCCCCGCTGGTCTTCGCGCCCGAACCGGATTCGCTGGCGCGCGAGCTGTTCGACGAGGCCACCATCAAGGCGCACCTGGATCATCTGGCCCAGGCCCAGCGCGACGACGGCGGCTGGACGTTCAACTGGCTGGCCTGGTCACCGGCCGCGGAACGGGACTGGCGTGGCTTCCTGACCGTGGATACGCTGCGGCTCCTGCGGGCCAACGGGTATCTGGCCTACCCGTAGAAGAGCGGCTCCATGACCGTGCGGCAGCGGCGGGCGGCGCGGCGGTAGTCCTGCTCGAGGGCCTGCGCGGCGTCGCCAGGCGGGTAGCCGAGCAGGCGGGCCACCGCAGTCAGCTCGCCGTGCCGGGTCGGCAGCGTGTCGCCGGGACGGCCGCGGACCAGCACGATCGCGTTCCTGATCCGCGCGGCCA
>JBAUAY010000612.1:0-3351 GCA_049676235.1 Streptosporangiaceae bacterium | reverse complement strand
GCTCACGTGTTACTCACCCGTTCGCCGCTCGAGTACCCCGAAGGGCCTTTCCGCTCGACTTGCATGTGTTAAGCACGCCGCCAGCGTTCGTCCTGAGCCAGGATCAAACTCTCCGTTGATGTCTATTAACAACCGCTAGCTAATGCTCGCGGATTGTTGACTTGAGAGTGCTTCTCCGACCGGTATAAACCGGGCTTGGAAGCGATCATGGCCACCGTAGTGAGATCAGTTCGTGATTGCCACGAGCCGTCCCACTGACGGGGTTTTTGTGCTTCAAGTGCACTGGCTTTTAGCACGCTGTTGAGTTCTCAAGGAGCGGGCGCACACTGTCAGGGAGCTTGCGCTCCCCTCTAGGGCAACCATTCGACGTTACCAGGTAAGATATCTCTTGTCAACTCTGTTCCGAAGAACTTTGCCAACTCGTGAACCTTACCCTACCTCCAGAGCAGCCTCTACCGTCGGCTCGTGCGCATGCACAAGCCTTAGCTAGAAGGACTTCCTGGTGGCTGCCCGGGGACCTGGCCGCTTTCGCGTCCCTCACCGCCGGGCAAGAAGAACTCTAGGGGTGCTTCGCGCCTTCGTCAAATCGACGTTGGCTACAACCTGTTACCCCAGGTCAGACACGGTGTGACGGAACGTAGGCGAGCCCACACAGCCCTGCCGGGCCGATCCGGCGGCGCACAAACTTTCTCGGACACCATCCGATTGCCGCCAAGTCTTCCCGACGTCAACTGGGTCAAACGTTATTAGCGGGTTACTTATTTCGGCGCACGGTCGCGTATCGGCGTGAAAACGGCTCACCCGGGCCGCGCCCGCGATAAGCACATCGTCGGACACAACTTGATCACGACGGCGATGGGTCCAGCTGCTGTCCGCAGCCGGGCTACGACATCTCAGTCGGCAGGATGTTCGTCGGCCGGGATGACCTCCACCACCCCGATCATGCGCTTGCCGCGGCGCAGAAATAGAAGACGTCCGTACAGCAGGTCATCCGTACCGGGGACGGCGTTCACATCCGTGACTTTGTGGTTGTTCAGGTAGGCCCCGCCCTCAGCGATTGCCCGGCGGCCAGCCGAGACGGTCGGCACAGTGCCAGCTGCGGCCATCAGGTTGGCGACGGGGGGAAGGCCGACGACAGTTGTGCTGGCGGGCCCACCATGGCTTGGGACCTTCGACGGGACTGGCCACTTGTACGGGTGCAGCTCGGCGGCGGCCGAGAACAAGGTGCGCTGGTCGACGTCTCTGAGCTCTCCCTGGCCGAACAGGGCCTGGCTGGCCGCGATCGCGCGACGGGTCTCGTCGGCGCCGTGCACGAGCGTGGTGATCTCCGCGGCCAGCGCACGCTGGCCAAGCCGGGCGGCGGGCCGTTCGGCGCTTTCCCGCACCAGCGCGTCGATCTCCTCACGTGAGGAGAAGCTGAACACGCGGAGCAGGTTAGGCACCTCGGCGTCGGACACGTTCAGCCAGAACTGGTAGAACGCGTACGGCGACATCAGGTCGGCGCTGAGCCAGATCGCGCCGCCCTCGGTCTTGCCGTACTTGGTGCCGTCCGGCTTGGTGATCAGCGATGTGGCCAGCGCGTGCACGGACGCGCCCTCCACCCTCCTGATCAGGTCCACGCCCGCGACCAGGTTGCCCCACTGGTCACTACCGCCGAGCTGCGCGGTACAGCCGTACCGGCGGTAAAGCTCCAGGAAGTCCATCGCCTGGAGCAGTTGGTAGCTGAACTCGGTGTAGCTGATCCCGGCTGCCTCCAGCCTGGCCTTCACCGATTCCCGGTCCAGCATCCGGTTGACCGAGAAGTGCTTGCCGATGT
Organism: Streptosporangiaceae bacterium; assembly: GCA_049676235.1. Taxonomy (GTDB): domain Bacteria; phylum Actinomycetota; class Actinomycetes; order Streptosporangiales; family Streptosporangiaceae; genus Palsa-504. The sequence goes on along the minus strand of JBAUAY010000612.1, from coordinate 1,535 downwards.
CACGCAGGAACTCGAGCACGGGCATCGGGCCGGTCCAGTCCAGGTTGCTCACGATCAGCGCGCTGGACTCGCCCGCGTCGAAGTCGAGGAACCTGAACACCTCGCCGCGGATCTGCTCGACCCACTGGGCCACGGTCTCACGCGGGTTCAGCACCCGCTCGGCCGACTTGCCGCTCGGATCGCCGATCAGCCCGGTCGCCCCGCCGACCAGCCCGATCGGGCGGTGCCCGGCGAGCTGCAGGCGGCGCAGCGTCACCAGCTGCACCAGGTTCCCGACGTGCAGGCCGGCCGCGGTGGGATCGAACCCGCAGTAAATCGTGACCCGGCCGGAATTCAGCGCCTGGCGCAGCTCGTCGATATCGGTGCTTACGGCGAGCAGGCCCCGCCAGCTGAGTTCGTCGATGATGTCGTCCACGCCTGCATGGTGCCACTTACCGGCCGTCAGGGGGTAACCAGTTTCCGCCGTCGCGGCACGTGCGCCCGGTACGCCGAGACCGTCGGTTCTCCCTCGAACCAGAACCGCCAGGGGATCTCGGCGGCGCTGCTCACCCCCACCCGGGGTCCGGTGACAATGTGTCCCGAACGAGCTGGCGTGCTTGCCCCAGTGCGCATCCGGAGCGGTGAATCGGCGGTACAGGCGTCCGCACCGTCCAGCGACCGGTCGATGTCGAGCGCCTGGCAGAGCCGGGCCGGGCCGCGAGCCAGATCACGTGACGCGATCCTGGCCTCCCCTCGGGTGCGCCGGGCGCGGGCCAGATCCTCGCCTGCGATAACCGCGCCCGCCCGCAGCAGCACCGCCGAGGCGCTGTCCCCCTCTCCCAGGCAGACCAGGTTCACGCAGAAGTGCATGCCGTAGGTGAAGTACACGTAGGCGTGCCCGGGCGGGCCGAACATCACCGCGTTCCGCGGGGTCTTGCCTCGGTAGGCGTGCGAGGCCGGATCGGACCGGCCGGCGTATGCCTCGACCTCGGTGAGTTCGACCGCGACCAGGCCGGCCGCCGTCTCGTGCTCGAGCACGCAGCCGAGCAGGTCCGGTGCGACCTCGACCGAGTGCCTGGCGAAGAAGTCCCGAGGGATCAGCACCTACCCGACGCCCTCGGAGGCCCAGGCGGCGTGCGTATCGACCGTCGCGCGCAGCGCGGTGATCTGTTCGGCGACGCGGTCCGGCGCCGTCCCGCCGTATCCCTTGCGGGCCGCGAGCGCGCCCTCGACCGTCAGTACCTGCCGGACATCGGGGGTCAGGTGCTCGGAGACCTTGGCCAGGTCGGCGTCGGTCACGTCGGCCAGGTCGCAGTCATGCACCTGGCACCACACCACCAGGTGCCCGACCACCTCGTGCGCCTCGCGGAACGGGACGCCCCGGAGGACCAGATACTCGGCCAAATCGGTGGCGAGCGTGAACCCGGTCGAGGCGCCGCGGCGGAGCCGGTCGGGATTGACCCGTATCGTCGCGATCAGGCCGGCCATGGCAGGCAGCACCAGGAGCAGGGTGTCGACCGCGTCGAAGACCGGCTCCTTGTCCTCCTGCAGGTCCC
>JBAUAY010000611.1:0-10452 GCA_049676235.1 Streptosporangiaceae bacterium | reverse complement strand
GGCCGAGGTGGGCCGGCTGGGGCTGCCGCCGCAGGCGGCGGCCCGGCTGGTGCAGCGCTACGGCGACGACTGGCGGGAGGCCGCTCGCCTGATCGGCGAGGACCGGTCGCTCGGCGAGCCGGTGGTGAGCACCCTGCCCGTCCTGGGCGTCGAGGTGACCCTGGCCCGCCGCCGCGAGATGGCCCTCACCGACGAGGACGTGTTCGTGCGCAGGACCCGGCTCACCACCCGCGACGCGTCCCTCGGGCTCATACCTTCAGGCGGACACCTGAGGGAATGATGCCGAACGAGGCGGGCGTCGTGCCCAGCATCTCCCCGTCCGCCTCGACCAGGAAGGGCCGGTCCGCGTCCAGGAGGATCCGGCCGGCCCGCAGCTCGGCGATGTTGCGGTGCGGGAGATGGGTTCCGGAGTACACCTTCGGCAGCGTGGTGAAGGCATCGGACTTCGGCCCGGTCATCACGAGCACGTCGAGCAGGCAGTCGCCGGGGTCGGACTTCGGCGAGATCTGCATGCCGCCGCCGTAGAACCGGCAGTTCGCGACCACCACGTTGTACGCCCGCCAGCCGAAGGCCTGACCGTCCGCGTCGAGCCGCACCCCCGCCGGGCGGAAGCCCGGCAGCGTCAGCCAGAAGCCAGCGGCGTACCGGGCGCCGCCGAGGAACCGGCCGAACCCGTTGAGCCCGGCCGCCCGGGCCACCACCGCGCCTCCCAGGCCGGCCTCGGCGATGTTGACGAAGTACCTGGTCCGGGTGGCGTCGCCGTCGGCGCAGGTCACCGTGCCCACGTCGATGGCGCGGACACGGTCCCCGGCCAGCTGCCGGGCGGCCCGCGCGGCGTCGCCGGGGAGACCGAACGACCGCACGAAGTCGCACCCCGAGCCGGCCGCCACGACCCCGAGCACGGCATCGGGCGCGATCGGCTGGCCGCCGGAGATCATCCCGTTGACTACCTCGTGGACGGTTCCGTCGCCGCCGACCGCGACCAGGTAGCGCTCGCCGCCCAGCAGGGCGTCCCGCGCGGCCTGGGTGGCATGGCCGGGATGGGTGGTCCGCACGATGCGGTAGCCGAGTCCCGCGTCCCGTAGGACCCGCTCGACCTGCGGGAGCGCCGCGTCCACCTTCCCCCGCCCGGCCCGGGGGTTGGCGATCACCACCAGCGGGCCGAAGGGGCTGGTCACAGCGCATCCCAGCGGCCGGTCACGGCAGCAGGACCCCGGGATTCATGATCCCGGCCGGGTCGAGGGCCGCCTTGATCCTGGTCAGGACGTCCACGCCGGTCTCGCCGAGTTCTTCTGCCAGGTAGCCGGCCTTCAGGCGGCCGACGCCGTGATGGTGTGTGATGGTTCCGCCCACGGCGGCGCAGCTTCGCACAGCCTGATCCCAGGCCGCAAGGTACCGCGCCGCCGCGTCCCGGTCGTCCGTGCCGCTGATCAGGAACGTGAAATACAGCGACGAGCCGGACGGGTACAGATGGGACAGGTGACAGCCCACGGCCTGGGCGTGCGCGGCCAGGGCCGCCCGGATGCTTTGATACAGCCGCGGGACGGCGGACCACAGCCCGGCGACCTCGAAGGTGTCTACGATTACTCCGGAGCCGAACGCGCGATCGGGCCCCATGATCCCGGCGTAGGTATCGACCGCGTCGTTGCGATGTTCCCACCAGTGCTCCCCGTACCGGGAGCCGAGCTCACCCGAGGCCCCGGCCGTCTCCATCGCCTCGGCGGCCGCCTGTTTCCTGGCGGCCAGCCCGGGCAGGCCAGCCGGGAAGCCGAGCAGCCCCACGCACCCGCCTGAATGGCCGAGCGCCCCGAAGCTCAGCTGGGCGTCGGTCTCGTCGTACCCGCGGATGACGGCGGCCCCGGTCTGTCCGCGCACGGCTTGCCTGAGCCCGTCGGCCAGCGCGGCGAACTCGGGAAAGGTGAAGGCCAGCCAGTCCCAGCCCGCGGGCCGGTCCCGGCACGCGAGCGTCGCCTCGGTGACCACCGCGAGCGTCCCCTCGGACCCGACCAGGAGCCGGCGCAGGTCCGGTCCGGCCGCCGACCGCGGCACCGGCCGGCAACGCAGGATCTCGCCCCGCGGGAGGACCGCGGTCAGCCCGAGCAGCACGTCCTCGATCGCCCCGAATCCGGTGGACGCCTGCCCGGCCGAAGACGCGGCGATCCAGCCGCCCACCGTGGAAATGGCGATCGACTGCGGGTAGAGGCCGGTCGTCAGCCCGTGTTCGGCCAGGGCATCCTCAAGCTGGTCGCCGCGCACGCCGGCCTGGACGCTTACCGTCTGCGATACCAGGTCGACGCCGGCCACCTGGTCCATCCGGGACAGGTCCAGGACGACCGACCCGGCCTCGGCCTGCGCCCCGCCGCACACGCCGGAGCCGCCCCCTCGGGGAATCACGGCCGTCGACGTCTGCGAGGCCCAGGCCAGGACCGTGGCCACCTCCTCGGTGGTCGCCGGGAAGACCACCGCGGCGGGGAGGGGAAGCTCATCGCCCCGGACGCGCCTCAGCAGCGCCAGCGCCCAGGAGTCGATGGCTCGCTCGCGCCGGATCTCCGCGTCGGTCCGCACCGCGCCGTCCGGCAGGCGGCTCGCCAGCATGTCCAGGGGGCTCACGACGCGGATCGTAACCCACCGGGCCGACCACGGCATCAGCCGGGAGCAGTTGGCGGAGAACTCCGCGCAGGATCCGCAGGCACCCGAACCAGGGGCTGGGTACCGGTACTTACCGGCCGCCGCGCCGCTGCCACTGCAGCCAGGCAGTCAGGGCGAGCATCACCACCCCAGCGGCCTCGACGATTAGCACGGTGTAGGCCAGCCCGGAGGAGAACGTCAGGTGGAAGCCGAAGATGCCGACGGTGCGGGCCAGCACGAAGCCGACCATGGTCCCGGCCATCAGCGCCGCGGCGCCCAAAACGACCAGCAGATGCCGGGTGATCAGCAGCGCCACCGCGGCCAGCAGGCACAACACCACCTGAACCAGGAACAGCACGTCAAGCGTCTTGACGTGCCGGTACGCGATGTCCCACAGGTGCAAGTGGATCAGTCCGGAGGCAACGAGCAACCCGGCGTCACATAGGTAAAGCAGCCACATCAGCCCGCTTCGGCTGTCCTGGCTTGACTGGCGGGTGCTCTGGATAGCGGTCAACGGGACTCCGTCCTGATCGATACGAAAGGTTCGGCAGCTGGATCAGCATGGTGCGGACCAAGCGCGGCCGGCGGCCGGCCTGCTCGACCGGGACCGGCCGCCCGGCCAGCCCAGTCTCGATGACCTCGCGGTCCGTGGCCGGGACGGGGAACACCGCCCGGCGCGACAGCACGTCCCAGATGGCGAAGACGGTGCCGAGGTTGATGTCCAGGCGCCCGGTCGCCGAATGGTGGATGCGGTGATAGGCCGGGCTGATCAAGATCCGGCCCAGCCGGCCATAAGTCCAGCGCACGTTCGCGTGCGGCAGGGCGCCGAGGCACGCGTAGACGGTCAGCACCACGGCAGGCGTCGCGGTATTGTCCTCGACGGCCAGGATCGGCACCGCGGAGAGCAGGAAGCTGACGTGGACCAGCGGATGCGCCCGGTAGGTGGTGAGGATGCTCAGTTCTTCCTGCGAGTGATGCACCGCGTGCAGCCGCCACAGCGTGGTGAGGCGGTGGTTGGCCAGGTGGGTCAGCCAGTCCACCGCGTCGATGCCGAGCACCGCGAGCACGATGAAGCACCAGCCGGGCACCCCGGGCACGCGGGGCAGCACCAGCCACGGCGCCAGCCGGGCCAGCAGGTCAGAGAAACCCCCGCCGAGCAGGACGATCAGCGGAACCACGAGCATGGCGTAGAACACCACGTAGCAGAAATCGAGCAGGTGCCCGCGGGCGAACAGACGGCGACGCTGCGCGGGGCGGATTTGCTCGAGGACGCAGACGGCCAGCACGAAGCCGAGCACCACGGGCCCGGCCAGCTGAAAACGGCCGGCGTCGACGGACTGGGCAAACCCGGTCTGCCCCATGGCGGTCCAACCCCGCCAGCTCAGCCAGGCGGCCAGGCCCGCGATCACGATCGTCGGCAGGTAGAGCCTGCGGCCCGACCGCTGGACCGGTCCGGCCTGGACTAGACCCGCCTCAACCTTGTCTACCTGCATAGTCATGGAAACGTAAGCATTCGCTGGCGGGTTCACCGGGTCGCGTGGACCGGGCGGCAGTCAGCTCATGTCGGGCGGCGGGCTCGGCCGGGAGCGGGACCTCAGCGAGCGGTCAGCCCACGTGGCCGCCGCCGATGAGGCTGCCCACCGCGAACGTCACCGCGACGGCGACCCCGCCTAGGGCAAGCTGGCGCAGGCCCGAGCGCAGCATCGGGCGGCCAGTGATCCGGCCCACCACCATGCCGCCGGTCAGCAGCGCCGCGGCGGCGAGGCCCAGGGAGGCGGAAAGGACGGACAGGCCCACCAGGTAGGGCAGCAGCGGGATGAGCGCGCCGGCGGAGAACGCGACCAGCGACGAGACGCCGGCGAACAGGGCCGACGGCAGCTCGAACGGGTCGACACCGAGTTCCTCGCGGGTATGCACGCGCAGCGCGGTATCCGGGTCCCGGGACACCGCGGCGGCCATCCGGGCCGCGGTTTCCGGGTCGGCGCCGTAGCCGAGGAACGTGTCCGCCAGCTCGGCCTGCTCGGCGTCCGGGAACCGGGCGTGCATCGTGCGTTCGGTGGCGACCTCGGCGTGCACCAGCTCGTTCTGGTTGGTCACCGACACGTACTCCCCGGTGCCCATCGAGAACGCCCCGGCCACCAGCGCGGCCACGCCGGTCAGGACCACGGTGTGCGCCGACACCCCGCCGCCGCCCAGCCCGGCGATCAGCGAGGCGTTGGTCACCAGCCCGTCCACCGCACCGAACACGGTCGGCCGCAGCCAGCCGCCGGACACGTCACGATGCCGGTGCGACCACCCGGCCGCGAGCGCCGCCTGACGGTACTCATGCATCTCCTCGCCCACCCGCAGGATTATCCTCTAGCGGCGGGACTGCGCGACCACGGGCAGGCCGTCGGCCGGGTGCGGGGTGACGGGTGGGGAGCCGTCCCGCCCGCCGACCCGGAAGGGAAGGGAGGGGAGGGGACCGTGCAGGCGGGACGGGGTATCGGGGTCAGGTGTTCGCACCGCCCAGTGGTGAGCATGTTCGTAGCCAACCTCCCCTGGCCGCGCGAAACGGCCGGTTCCCGGTGCTGGCTGGATACGGTGAGAGCACCCGGCTAGGGCCAGCGGGGGATACTCATTCACTAGATGCAACGGGCCGGGAGGCTAGACGGTTCAGCCCATCACCGCACCCCTTAGGTGAGTCTTTTCATTTGATCGTGCCGGGCGGGCTGGCCAGGTCACTTCGCCGGTATCCGCCGCTCGGCGGGTCTACCTCTCGCTATCGGCCAGATCCAGCGAGGACAGTTCGTCGTCGGCCAGGCCCGCGTAGGGGTCCGGATGCAACCGGCCCCGGCGCCGGTCGTTGGCCCACACGATGAACTCGGCCACCTCGACCAGCACCGCGCAGGCGCCCCCGAGGATCAGCATGGTCAGCGGGTCCGGGCTCGGGTTGGCCAGGCCGGCGATCAGGAACACCGTGAAGAGCAGCACCCGCCGCCACTTCCGGAACCGCTGGTGCGTCAGGATCCCGGCCAGGTTCAGCATGATGATCAGCAGCGGCACCTCGAACGCGATCCCGAACGCCAGCAGCATCGTCATCACGAAGCTCATGTACTGGTCGACCTGGATCAGGTTCGACACCCCGCCCGGGGTCAGGCCGAGCAGGTAGTGCATCGACCGGCCCAGCGAGAAGTACGCCAGCGTGACGCCGGTCAGGAACAGGGGGACGGCCGTGCCGAGGAAGATGTAGCTCCACCGTTTCTCCCTGGCGTACAGCCCGGGGGCGACGAAGGCCCAGACCTGGTAGAGCCAGATCGGTGAGGACAGGATCACTCCGACGATCACCGCGACCTTCACCCGCAGGTAGAACGCGTCCAGCGGGCCGTCTAGGACAAGCTGGTTGACGCCGAGCGTATGACAGCCGGAGTGCCCGCGGATCGCGGTGGAGCACAGCGGACGCTGGATGACGTTCCAGACCGGGGTGAAGAAGGCGAACCCGGCGATCATTCCCGCGACGAGGCCGAGGGCCGCCTTGACGACCCGGTTGCGCAGCTCACGGAGGTGATCGATGAGCGGCATCTGGCCGTCGGGGTTCTGCTGGCGCCGGGAGCGCACGAAACGCTCGCCGACGATGCGGGCGCCCTGAAAGGCACCGGGGGGTCTCGTCATGACCGCTCCCGCCGTGAGGTTGTGGATCTGGGCTTAGGTGGGCGGTTTGACGGCCGGGGTGGCGTCGGCCGGCTCGTCCTGGTGCAGGCTGCCGACCTCGGCCTTCAAGATCCGCATCGACTTGCCGAGCGAGCGCGCCGCATCGGGCAGCTTCTTCGACCCGAACAGCACGATCAGCACCGCCGCGACGATCAGCACCTTCCAGGGGCTGTCGAAAAGATCACCAATCATGTCCGTTCCTTTCGGTTGGTTGTGGGCCGGTCGCTACGTCGCCTGCGGCGCGAGCGCATGCTCATCGATCAGCCAGATCGTCCACCCCTGCGCGCAGAGCGCCGGCCACAGCTGGTTGGCGCAATGCCGGCACAAGTACAGCTCGCCGTTCCGGCGAACCCGGTAAATCGCGCGGACCGCGGGTCCGCACCGGTCACACGTCTGGTTCATCTCATGCCACCTGTCGCGTGGTTGCGTCATGGCGGATCCGCCGCCTGAGTAGGAACAGGCATCTCACACCGTCCATTCGTTGTGCAGGCCCAACCGGGTTGGTCCGATATCCACGGTCATCCTGCGGGCGGCCCTGTCGCGCCAGGGGATGCCCCTGGTCGGTGCCTAGTCCTCGGTCCCGGCTGCCGCCGATCCACGGCAGACCAGTGCATCGGCCAGGGCATTTCCCCGGTGCGACGGGCGGCCGACGGCGCGACGATGGATACCAGGACCTAACCGCGCCGGAAGGAGCAGATGATGGCGAGCACAGTGGCTGAAGCGATGGTGGCGACGTTGAAGGCGTCCGGCGTCCAGCGGGTGTACGGGATTCCCGGTGACTCGCTGAACGGGTTCACCGACGCGATGCGGCGAGCCGGAGGGATCACCTGGGAGCACGTTCGTCACGAGGAGGCCGCTGCGTTCGCGGCCGCCGGCGAGGCGGCGCTGACCGGGGAACTCGCGGTGTGCGCGGCGAGCTGCGGACCGGGCAACCTGCATCTGATCAACGGCTTGTTCGACGCTAACCGCAGCGGGGTGCCGGTGCTGGCGATCGCCGCGCACATCCCGCGGGAGGAGATCGGCGGCGACTACTTCCAGGAGACCCATCCGCAGGAGCTCTTCCGCGAATGCAGCGTCTACTGCGAACTGGCCAGCGTGCCCGCTCAGCTCCCCCGGCTGTTGGAGATCGCGATGCGCGCGGCACTGCAGCGGGGCGGGGTCGCCGTGGTCGTGGTTCCCGGCGAGGTGTTCCTGGCCGACGCGCCGCATGATGCGCGGCCGACCCGGGTGCGGGCGGTGTCACCGGTCATGCGGCCCGACGGCGAATCGCTGGCGGCCGCCGCGCAGGTGCTGAATACCGCCCGCCGGGTAACCATCCTCGCCGGGGCCGGGTGCGCCGGCGCGCACGACCAGCTCATCGACCTGGCCGCGGCACTGCAGGCACCAGTCGTCCACGCCTTCCGCGGCAAGGAGTTCGTCGAGTACGACAACCCCTACGACGTGGGAATGACCGGGCTGATCGGATTCGGCTCGGGTTACCGGGCGATGGAGCATTGTGACGCGCTGATCATGCTCGGTACCGACTTCCCCTATCGCCCGTTCTTTCCCGAGGGCGTCCCGGTGATCCAGGTCGACGTCCGCGGCGAGCGGATCGGCCGGCGGGTACCTGTCGACGTTCCGCTCGTCGGGACGGTGAAGGACACGGTCGACGCGCTGCTGCCGCTGATCACGGCTAAGCATGATTCGGCACACCTGCACCGGATGACGGCGCACTACCGGCGGGCCCGCGGCCGGCTGGAGAAGGCCACCAGGGACCGGCGAAACGACTCCCCGCTGCACCCGCAGTACCTGGCCGCCACGATCGACCGCCTCGCCGCGGAGGACGCGGTCTTCACCGCGGACGTCGGCACGCCGTGCATCTGGGCCGCCCGTTACCTGCGGATGAACGGCAGGCGCCGGCTGGTCGGCTCGTTCAGTCACGGATCCATGGCCAACGCGCTGCCGCAGGCCATCGGGGTGCAAGCCAGCCAGCCGGGCCGGCAGGTGGTCACCCTGTCGGGCGACGGCGGGCTGGCGATGCTGCTCGGCGAGCTGATCACGCTGCGCCAGCAGCACCTTCCGGTGAAGGTCGTGGTGTTCAATAACGGCGCGCTGTCGTTCGTGGAACTCGAGATGAAGGCGGCCGGGGTCGTCACTTACGGCACTGACCTCGACAATCCCGACTTCGCCGGGATGGCCCGGGCCGCCGGGCTTTTCGGGGTGCGGGTGGACAAGGCGGGCGAACTCGAAGACGCGCTGAAGGAGGCGTTCGGTCACGACGGGCCGGCTCTGGTCGATGTCCGAACGGCCCGGCATGAACTGGAAATTCCCCCCAAGCTCACCTACGGCGAGATCAAGGGCTTCACCCTGTATGCGACCAGGACGATCCTGTCCGGAGGAGGAGAAGAGCTCATCGAGCTGGCCAAGACGAACCTGCATGACCTGGATGGGGAATGACCAAATCTTTCCAGTCAAGATATTTCCACCTAGGCCAGGGCCCGAACAGGAGCACGGTGCTCGCAGACGTTTCTGCGGAAACGCGGAAGCAGCCGGTTACCTGCCGCCCCTGAACAGCCTCAGCAGCCACATCGGATTCCGCAGCCGTCGTCTTCGCAGCTCACTCATCATCCTGCTGTCGACGTTGTGAATGCACAGGTCGGTGTCGTCCAGAAGGCAGCCGCCCGGGCAGTCTCCCCAGCAATGCCGGCAGTGGCGAACTGCGGTCATTGGCAGATCCTTTCGGGGCGGACCGAACTACCCGGCGTCCCCTGCCATGCGCCGATTTCGCGCTGCATTCATTTTAGCCAGCCGGGCGCCGGACGTGTTAAGACGCCCTGGCCGGGGGACCTTGTCTCAAACTGCCACCAGAAGCATGCGGCTGGCGAGCGCCGCCGAGGCGGCCAGGCTATCCAGGAGGAGGCCGCGGGCGACCCGGTCATCGCGGACCGCCCACAGCAGCAGGCAGTTGGTCCAGGCCATGTCCCGGGCGCTGTTGATACTCCAGTTGCCGATCAGCGTGGCTACGGCACTGAGATGGCGGTCGACGGCCAGTTCAGGCGCGGACTCGAAGGACTGCCGGACGGACTGCTCAGCCGCGTCCAGTAGCTGATCCACCTTCTGGTAGTCCGCGAAATGCGGGCTGGCATCTGGTGAGGTGGCCAGGGCCGAGCAGGTGCTGACCATCGCCACCGGCAGGTCGTGGTTGATGTGGGCGTTCATGCCCGCCAGCGCGAACTGGACCGGTTCGATCCCGGCCGCGGCGCGCTGTTCCATCAGCGGACGCCAGGCCAGCGGCACCGCTGCCGGGTCCCCGGCTGCGCTGGCCGCCGTGAAGTACAGGTTGGCGAACGTCACGTCCAGCTGGGTCATGAACGCCGGGTCGGCGAAAAAGCCCTGGCCAAGCTGGCTGTTCACCGTCCCGGTCACCTCAAGGTACATGCGGTTGAAACACGCCAGCCCGTCGGTGGCAGGAAGCGCCGCCGTGATCGCTTCCATGCGGGTGATCGCCTCGGCAATCGAGGTCACCGGCGCGTCCGGGACGTCGGCCGACATAGCAGTCACTATACGATCACCGGGCACTGTACGATCACCGGCACCGTACGATCACCGGGCCCACAGCTAGCTGCAGGCCTGATTCAACGGCACCGTGGCAGGCGACAGCATGTGCAGGTAGGTGTTCAGCGCGTGGGCGCAGCCTAGGCTCCACTTCGCCTTCCCCAGGGAGTTGATCGCATACCCGGCGGTGACGGGCTGGTAGTTATCGGCGGCATCGATCGGGAAGTACGGGACGACGTCGACTTGGTTATAGATCCGCCATGACACGGTGCTCAGGCCGCCGTAGCGTGCGGCGAAGACGGCGTCTCCCACCCGTGGCGAGGCGAACGTCCATGCCTGCGGCTTCAGCGGCGTGTTCGCGGTCAGGTCCGCGACCAGGAGCGTCGCCAGCGCACCACCCAGGCTGTGGCCGCATACCACCGTGGGCAGCGCGGGATCAAGACCGGCTTCAAGACCGCCGGCGACCGCTTGCGCGACGTCGGCGGCGAAGGTGGCCGATGCCCGCGTGCTCTGCTGCTGGCCCGGGGTCATGGTGCCATAGGTGTTGTAGATATCGAAGAAGCCCTGGGCGACCTTTCCGCCGTTGGACACCTGGGTGAA
>JBAUAY010000610.1:0-1655 GCA_049676235.1 Streptosporangiaceae bacterium | reverse complement strand
ACCCGGGTGAACAACACCGCGGTGGCCACCGAGATCATCGGCATCGTGGGCCTGACCGTGCTGCTGCTGATCGTGGCCGCGGTCAGGTCCCTGGGGCACTGGTCGAACCTCACGTCCACCGGCCCGGTGCCGCAGGCCGGCTACTACGCCTGGCTCGGTCCGTTCATGCTGGCCACGCTGCTCGGCGCGTACACGATCGTGGGCTTCGAGTCGGCCAGCAACCTGGCCGAGGAGACTCACGAACCGCACAAGGTCATCCCCAGGGCCATGCTCCGCGCCGTGCTCGTCTCGGGCGTGGTGGGGTTCGCGTTCCTGGTCGCGCTGGCCTACACGACCAACAAGGCGGCTTACGCCAGCACCGCGCCGGTGGCGTCCATCGTGCGCGACGTGCTCGGCGGCGTGGTGCAGAAGATCTTCCTGGTCTTCGTCTGCGTCTCGATCTTCGCCTGCGGCCTGATCATCATGGTGACCAACGGGCGGCTGATCTACTCCATGGCGCGGGACCGGCGGCTGCCCGGCCACCAGTTCCTGCACCATGTGCCGAGGGCGACCGGCGGCCCGCCGTGGGCGACCATCCTCGCCGCGGTGCTCGGCGGCGTGATCACGCTGGTGCTGCGCACCCACACCGCCGCGCTGGCCACGCTGTTCACCGCGTCCACGATCATGCCGGCGCTGCTGTACGCGGGCACCGTGCTGCTGTACATATTCACCCGGCGGCGAGGCCGGCGGGAAAGCCAGGGCACGCCCCTACATCCGTTCGGCAAATTCGAACTTCCGATTGTCGCCGGGGCGGTCATCTGGCTGGCCTATGAGCTGATCATCCTGATCGGACCGGCCGAGTTCCGCGACGCGCAGTACTACGTGCTCGGCGCCCTCGGCCTGGGGCTGGTGTTTTACGTGGTGCAGCTGGTGACCGAGCGGGAGGCGATGCGCACAGAACCGGGCCAGGAGCTCGATAACGGGTGAACATCCTCGCCATCGACCAGGGTACGTCGGCGACCAAGGCGCTGCTCGTCGGGCCGGGCGCCGAGGTCCTCGGCCGGGGCGAGGTCCCCGTCCGCACCCGCAGCGTGGGCGCGGACGGGGTGGAGGCCGATCCGGAGGAGCTGTTCGAGTCTGTCGTCGCGGCGGGCCGCGGGGCGCTGGCCGCGGCGGGTGCGCCGGCGCACGCGGTGGCGCTGGCCAACCAGGGCGAGACCGTGCTGGCCTGGGACCGGAGCACCGGCACGCCGCTGTCTCCCGCGATCGTCTGGCAGGACCGCCGGTCGGGGGGCGTCTGCGCGCGGCTCGCGGACCGCGCGGCCGAACTGGCCGCGATCACCGGCCTGCCGCTCGACCCGTACTTCGCCGCGCCGAAGATGACCTGGCTGCGCGAGAACCTCACCGGCGACGGCACGGTCACCACCACCGACACCTGGCTACTTGCCCGGCTGGGCGCGGGGTACGTGACCGACGCCGCCACCGCGTCCCGCACCATGCTGCTCGACCTGGATTCCGTGACCTGGTCCGCGGCGGCCTGCGCGGCGTTCGGCCTGGACCCGGCGGGGCTGCCGGCGGTGGCGGACTGCGCCGGGATCGTGGGCGAGACATCGTCGTTCGGGCCGGCCCTGCCGGTCGCCGGGATCGCCGTCGACCAGCAGGCCGCGCTGCTGGCC
>JBAUAY010000609.1:0-10609 GCA_049676235.1 Streptosporangiaceae bacterium | reverse complement strand
GGCAACCCCAGCCCCGGCAGCCTCGGCCCGGCCAGCCACAGCCCAGGCCGCCCCGGCCGAGGCGGGCGCAGAACAGCGAACGCCGGAGCAGGCGGCCCCGCGGAAGCGAGCCGAGAGATCCCCGGGTCTGTCCGCGACTGACTCACTGCGGGAGAACTGGGGCGCGATCCTGGAGGCGGTCAGGCAGGAGCGGCGGGTCGCCTGGATGCTGCTCAGCAACGCGAGCGTGCTTTCCCTGGCGGACGGGGTCCTCACCCTGCGGTTCCCCAGGGACGGGGACCTGAAGGGCTTCAGCGTGAGCGGCCACGACGCCGTCCTCAAACGAGTGCTGAGCACCGGTTTCGGCCTGAACGTGACGGTCAAGGGCGTGGCAGGCGGGGACGCCCCCGCTAGCGCGCCCGGCGTGCGACCAGGCCGACCCGGACCATCTAACCCGGCTCCCGGTCCCAGCCGTCAGTCCCCGGCCGGCCCGCCGGAATTCGCTCCGGCGGATCCTGTCGGGTACCACGACGAGCCGCCGGACGACATGCCGCCCGACGAGATGCCGCCGGACGAGCCGTCACCGGACGATCGGGCGGTCCGGACGACCGAACTGACCGGGATGGACCTCATCCAGCGCGAGCTGGGCGGCCAGGTGATCGGCGAGATCGAAGGTTGAGCGGATCGGAGCCAGCGTGCCTGACTGGCTTAACCGGACCGGGCTAGTCGTAGGCTCTGCGTAGGAGGGCGATGTGGAACCCCAGATGGACATGCAGCAGCTGTTCGCCGCGGCGCAGCAGATGCAGGAACAACTCATGAATGCCCAGCAGGCGCTGGCGAACGCCGAAGTGACCGGGACGGCGGGCGGTGGCCTGGTCAAGGCCACGGTCAACGGCCAGGGCGAACTAATGGATCTCACGATCTCGGCGAGCGCGGTGGACTCCAGCGATCCGGAGGAGACGGCGCGGACAATCGCCGACCTCGTGCTCGCCGCCGTCCGGGACGCCTACCGGTCGGCTGAGGATCTTCAGGAGCAGCAGATGGGGCCGTTCGCCGCGGCCATGCAGGGCGGTGGCATGCCCGGCGGCCTCAACCTGCCCAGCGGGTTGGACCTGTCCGGCCTCGGAATCGGCGCTCCGGCCGGGTACGACCCAAATAACCAGGACCCCGACGACCCCGACGACACCGATGAGCCGGAGACCGGACCTAGGGCCTGACGTGTACGAAGGGGTTATCCAGGACCTCATCGACGAACTCGGGCGGTTGCCCGGGGTCGGTCCTAAGGGCGCCCAGCGGATCGCCTTTCACCTGCTGGCCGTGGACCACGCTGAGGTCAGGCGGCTAGCGGACACGCTGATCGAGGTGACCGAACGGGTGCGGTTCTGCCGGACCTGCGGGAACGTGGCGGAAGCCGACGAATGCCGGATCTGTCTCGACCCCCGGCGCGACCCCGCGGTGATCTGCGTCGTGGAAGAGCCCAAGGACGTCGCGGCGGTCGAGAAGATCCGCGAGTTCCGCGGCCGGTATCACGTGCTCGGGGGAGCGATAAGCCCCATCGACGGGGTCGGCCCGGACGAGCTGCGGATCAGGGAGCTGATGACGCGGCTAACGGACGGAACGGTGACAGAACTGATACTTGCCACCGATCCCAACCTCGAAGGCGAGGCGACGGCCACCTTTCTCGCTAGGCTGGTTAAGCCAATGGGTTTGCGGGTGACTAGACCCGCGAGCGGACTGCCGGTGGGGGGCGACCTGGAGTACGCCGACGAGGTGACACTGGGTCGGGCTTTCGAGGGACGGAGACTGCTCGATGTCTGAACCGCCAGCTCAGCATCATCTCGGAGGAGGCGAGTGGCGGCCACTAGCGGACCAGATCGCGGCGAACGTGAAGAACTTCGTCGACGGGGTGGAGGCGCTAGCCGGAGGCGGCGGCGACGAGACGGTGCCGCTGCTGCTGCTTGAGGTGTCGCAGATCCTGCTGGCCGGAGCCCAGCTCGGCGCCAGCCGCGACGTGATCCCGCGGGGTAACTGGGAGCCCGAGGTAGGCGACGACCCGGACCTTGACGCGCTGCGCGTCGGGCTGGCCACGCGGCTGTCCGCGGTCGACGAGTACGCCGAGGTGTTCGACCCGTACGCGGACACGTCGTGCCTGCCGTTCCGGATCTCAGACGACATGGCGGCCGTGGCCGCCGACCTCATCCATGGCCTCAAGCACTACCAGGCCGGCCGGTCGCTCGAGGCGCTGTGGTGGTGGCAGTACTCCTACTTCAACCACTGGGGCACTCACGGCGGAGCTGCCCTGCGCGCGCTGCACGCCGTGGTCGCGCACGCCAGCCTCGACGTGGCCGAGGAGAGCACGAGTCCCTGACCGGAGCGCGCGCCAAGACCGTTCGGGAAAAGCCCTTGAAGAAATTTCGGCCGCGGACACCCGCGCGGATAAACTCAAGCGTCCATCCACGACCCGGGGAGGTGCGGCCCAGCCGTGGCGCTCGTGGTGCAGAAATACGGTGGCTCGTCGGTTGCTGACGCGGATGGCATCAAGCGGGTCGCGCAGCGGATCGTGGCCACCCGCAAGGGGGGCGACCAGGTCGTGGTGGTCGTGTCCGCGATGGGCGACTCGACCGATGAGCTGATGGACCTGGCCAGCCAGGTGAGCCCGCTGCCGCCCGCGCGTGAGCTCGACATGCTCCTGACCGCCGGTGAGCGGATCTCGATGGCGCTGCTGGCCATGGCGATCGCCACCCTCGGCCTGGAGGCGCGCTCGTTCACCGGATCCCAGGCCGGCGTGATCACCGACGCCACGCACGGCCGGGCGCGCATCATCGACATCAAGCCGGGGCGGATCGCCGACGCGCTGGCCGACGGCGCGATCCCGATCGTGGCCGGCTTCCAGGGCGTGTCGCAGACGACCAAGGATGTCACCACGATGGGCCGCGGGGCGTCGGACACCACCGCGGTCGCGCTCGCCGCGGCCCTGGCCGCGGACGCGTGCGAGATCTACACCGACGTGGACGGGGTCTTCACCGCTGATCCCCGGATCGTGCGGTCGGCCCGGCGGATCCCGCGGATCAGCTACGAGGAAATGCTCGAGATGGCCGCGTGCGGGGCGAAGGTGCTGATGCCGCGCTGCGTCGAATACGCGCGACGCTACGGGGTGCCCATCCACGTGCGGTCGTCCTTCACCAACCGGAACGGAACGTGGGTCATGGGGCACGCGAACGACAGGTCGGAGGAAGCCGGCATGGAGCAGGCCATCATCTCCGGGGTAGCGCACGACCGGGGCGAGGCGAAGATCACCGTGGTGAGCGTGCCCGACCGGGTGGGCGAGGCGGCGAAGATCTTCAAGGCCGTCGCCGAGGCGGGCATCAACATCGACATGATCGTGCAGAACGTCTCGGCGGTGGCGACCGGGCGGACCGACATCTCCTTCACCCTGCCCCGCGACGACGGCCAGAGCGCGATGACCACGCTGCTCCGGTTGAAGGAGCCGGTGGGCTTCGAGTCCCTGCTCTACGACGACCGCATCGGGAAGGTATCGCTGATCGGGGCCGGCATGCGGTCGCACCCCGGGGTGACGGCCAGGTTCTTCAGCGCGCTGGCTGACGCGGGCGTGAACATCGAGATGATCTCCACCTCGGAAATCAGGATCTCGGTGGTGGTGGACCAGGACGATGTGGACCTGGCCGTAGCCGCGACGCACAAGGCCTTCGAGCTCGACGCCGATCAGGTCGAGGCCGTCGTCTACGGGGGGACCGGCCGGTGAGCGGCGCCGCGGGTCCTGGTGTCCGGCCTGCGCTGGCCGTGGTCGGCGCCACCGGTGCGGTCGGCACGGTGATGCTCGATCTGCTCTCCACCCGGGAGGACGTCTGGGGCGAGATCAGGCTGGTCGCCTCGCCGCGGTCGGCCGGTCGGCGGCTGACGGTCCGGGGCCGTGAGACCGAGGTGGTGGCCCTCTCCAACGATGCGTTCGACGGCATCGACGTGGCCATGTTCGACGTGCCCGACGAGGTCTCGGCGGCGTGGGCGCCGGTCGCGGTCGGTCACGGCGCGGTGGCCGTGGACAACTCGGGCGCGTTCCGGATGGACCCCCAGGTTCCGCTGGTGGTGCCGGAGATCAACCCGGAACAGCTGGCGAACCGGCCGAAGGGGATCATCGCGAACGCGAACTGCACCACGCTGTCAATGATCGTGGCCGTGGGCGCCCTGCACCGGGCGTTCGGGCTCACCGAGATGGTCTGCGCCTCGTACCAGGCGGCCTCGGGTGCGGGCCAGGCCGGCATCGACACGCTCTACGGGCAGCTCGACAAGGTGGCCGGGACCCGGTCGCTGGGGCAGCGGGCCGGCGACGTGCGTTCGGCGGTCGGTGACCTCGGGCCTTTCCCCGCGCCGCTGGCGATGAACGTGGTGCCGTGGGCAGGCTCGCTGAAGGCGGACGGCTGGTCCTCGGAGGAGCTGAAGATCCGCCACGAATCGCGCAAGATCCTCGGCCTGCCGGCGCTGAAGGTCTCCGCAACCTGCGTCCGGGTGCCCGTCGTCACCACCCACTCGGTAGCGGTGCACGCCACCTTCTCGCGGCCGGTCAGCCGCGAGGAAGCCTGGGATGTGCTGCGGATGGCCCCGGGCGTCGTGGTGGCCGACGATCCGGCCGCGGGTGAGTTCCCGACCCCGGTCGACGTGGTCGGCACCGATCCGTCCTGGGTCGGCCGGGTGCGCCAGTCTCTTGACGATCCTCGGACGATCGAGTTGTTCGTCTGCGGCGACAACCTGCGCAAGGGCGCGGCGCTGAACACCGCGCAGATCGCGGAACTGGTGGCGGCGGAGCTTGGATCGCGTCCGTTGCCTTAACCCGGCCGGGTTCGGTGATGCCGACGCCGCACCTGGCGATCGCCGTCACCTACGGCCGGGCCCGGTCGCCATCCCGGCCAGTTACCCTTTCCCGCCGGGACGTAACGGTTAGCCGGAGGCGACCATGCAGCGGACATCGCCAACTTCCGTGCTGTTCACCTCGTACAACCTGCTCAACTTGTTTGCCGGCGACTCGACGGAGGACCGGCAGCACTACGAGCTGATCACCGGCGTGATCCGGGCCCTCGGCACCGATGTGATCGCCGTCCAGGAGATCCTGGCCTCCGACTCCGACTCCGACTCCGACACGGCCGTACGGCGGCTGCGCCAGCTCGCCGACGACGCGGGCATGCACTGCGAGGTGCCGGGGGCCGGCGGGGCTCGGGACGCCGCGCTCGCGTTCGGCGGCCACGGCTACCATGTGGGGCTGATGTGGCGGGACGGGATCGAGCCGGTCCCGGGTTCGCTGCGCTGTTACGGGGGCAGGGACTTCTGGCATGGCCTGGCGGTGGTCACCCTGGACGTGGGCGGCACCCTGATCCGGCACGGCACCTTCCACGCGACCCCCTTCAGCCGGGGAATGCGGGCGGACCAGAACGAGCGGCTGGTGGCCGCGATCACCCGCCCTGAAGGTGGGCCGCCCGTGCTGGTCGGCGCCGACTGGAACACCGAATGCGCGGACCGGATCCTGGTCGGTCAGGAGTGGGACCTTTACGAGCCCGCCGACCCCTACGCGGGGGTCGACTGGTTCGCCGATCTCATCTATCAGTGCCAGTGGGACTACGACGAGCGGGGCCGGCGCCGGCACTGGGCCGACCGGCGGCCTGGGGACGTGCTCTGGGCCGGCGGCCTGCACGATGCCGCCGCGCTTACCGGCGCAGACTGGCAGGCCACGACCGGCCATCACCCGGACGACGTCTACGGCGCGCACGGGGTGCGCCGCCGCATCGACAGCATTCGCGTTACTGAGCCGCTGGCCGCCGCGATGCGCGCACACCAGGTGCTTGACACCGCGCAGACCCGAGCGGCCTCTGATCACCTGCCGGTGACGGTCGAGTACCTGCCGAGGGCGGTGCGCCCCTAGGGCGCTCCGCCGCCGGGTAGCCCGGTGGTGCGGATTCGGACATCCGCACCTTCTGTCAGTTCCCTGAACACGGTGCCCATGTCTGATACCCGCCTATCTCGGAGTGGTACTAGAGGTCTCTGGCCGCCCTCTCAATGACGTCTGGCGGCCCACTCGCTGCTGCGCTGTTACTACCTAAATATAGGTAGATGTCTGGTTTTCTGGTAGCAATATCACGGGTAGCAGTAGACGTCTATGCCAAGCCATGGATATGTGGACGGAAGAGCTCCGTAACCAGGGACCTTGCCGGTTTGGCAGATCTGCCGCGGTTGAGGGCTGTATAAAAGGTGTGGAGCCGGGTAGCGCGAAGGAGGGACCTGCTGGGATATCGCAACACTCCTGCTGGTCCAAGGATGCTCCGGCCCTGGATGACTTGCCCCGTGCGGCCGTGGCCGCAGCTAGTCGGCGGCTACAGCTGCCCTGCGGCAACCGGGACCGCTGGGTTCGCTGAACCCGCAGGTCCGAGGCGGCTACCGGTCCCCGGCGGCGGGGACCCGTAGTGCGGCCGATCGAGGCTAGCCTGACGCTCGTCTCATCCGGCCGAAATCGTTCATATACCATTTCGCCGCCGAAGTGTTATTGGCGCTGATAGAGTCGCAAAGTCCACGAGCTACCGGACTAGGGGATAACAGTCAGCGTTCTAGGTGTCGCAATTGGTCTTCTCTTGTCAATCACGATCCTGAGGAGGTTACGCGTGCCAACGACCGTCAGCCGTTCACGCGGTCGTCAGGGTGTGCATTCGGGGGCACAGGGAGCGGCTGGCGACCATATGCGGAAGATCATGGCCACCTTGATCGCCGCCACCGTGGTAATCATATTCGTGCTGGTCGGCACCAAGGCCGGCCATACCATCGATGCTGCTACGCAGCATTTCATGCTGTATTACGCCGGAGTGCTCGCGCTCGTAGGCCTCACCGGCTCGGTGCTGCTGGGCCTGGTAGCTACCGACCGCATCGTCATGACGCCCGGACACCGGGTGATGGCGCAGGCCGTGCACCGCGCCTTCGCGTTCGGCACGCTGGCGTTCCTGATCATCCATATCACCACCGAGGTCCTGGCGCAGCGATCGCATGCTATCGATGCCGTCATTCCTTTCCTGTCGCCGTACCGGACCTTTTACATCGGTCTCGGCACGATCGCCTCGGACTTGATCGTCCTGCTTGTGGTAACGAGCATCCTCCGCAAGCGGTTCACCGGGCACGGCCGGGCCTGGCAATGGCGCGCCATTCACTACAGCTCCTACGTGGCGTTCGTGTTCGGGGTCCTGCATGGGTTGCTCGGCGGCCGGGAGGCTAAGCCGTACGTGGACTGGAGCTACGGGTTCGCGATCGCGGTCACTGCCCTCGGCCTCGCCGTCAGGTTCTTGGCTATCTCGCTGCGTCCGAAGGAACGCTTTGGTCCGGCCCCCAGCGTTGACCGGGCCAGGCCGTCGGGTTCTTCGCCGCTGCACGCCGCAACCATGAGCATGGCGCAGGCACAACTCGGCGGGACGGTCCAGGTGCTGCCCGCCGGCATGGGCGCCCGGGGCGCTCCCATCGGCGTGCCGAGTCCGGGTCCGTGGGCCGCGGCCGCGCTTCCGGCGCCGGGATGGTCCCCGTTCTCGGGCCCGATGCCGGCCCTGGATCCCGCTCCGGCCTATGCCGGGCACTCGTCGCCGTCCGACGCCTACCGCGACCTCGGGTTCAAACCGCTAGGCGCCCCGCCGTACGGTGAGGATGTCCCGAACGGAATGCGGGGCCGCCCCTATCTGGGCGTCGACCAGTCGCGCCCGTCGCGGCAGCCGCTCTATGAGCCGGGGTATGACGGGCCGCCTCGGTTCGAGGGTGCGCCAAGGGGACACGGCGACGTGCCTGCGGACGAACTGTCTTCCTACCCGTACGGACCGCAGGGTCATCGGCAGCAGTTCGCAGCGCCGTACGTGGACGACTACCAGGACCGGGCTGGATCCGAGGGCCGGGCCGGAGCACGGCCCGGTTGGCTGGAGTCCGGGCGTCCCCGGGCGGCCATATCACCGCCACCTCGTCCGAAGGACCGGAGCCCTGGGCCGATGCCGGCGCTCGGGACCGGCCCGATGCCGCAGCTAGGAACGAGGCCGATGCCCCGGCCTGAAGGGGCGGCGATGCCCCGGCCTGATACCGGCCCGATTCCGCGGGTCGGCAATGGCCAGGTGCCGGGCAATGGCACCGGCCCGATGCCGCGTGCGGGTACCGGACCCATGCCGCGCAATGGCACCGGCCCGATGCCGCGTGCGGGTACCGGACCCATGCCGCGCAATGGCACCGGACCCATGCCGCGTGCGGGTACCGGCCCGATGCCGCGCAATGGCACCGGACCCATGCCGCGTGCGGGTACCGGACCCATGCCGCGTGCGGGTACCGGCCCGATGCCGCGTGCCGACTCCGGACCTATGCCACGGCTCGAGACAGGTCCGATGCCCCGGCCCGACACTGGCGCCATGGCGCGCCCCGGCACTGGCCCGATTCCGCGTCCCGAGACCGGACCGCTGCCGCGTCTGGGTCCCGATCCGATGTCCCATCCGGATACCGGCTCGCTGCCACGGCCGGGAACTGGTCCCGGGGCCTGGCCCGGTCAGCCGGCGCCACCGGCCGACCCTGCTGCCGGGCCACGTACCAGCCCGCGGCCTAGGCCGGCGGGCCGCCCGTCACGCAGGGCGAAGCCCAATGACCCGAGGTATCGAGACATACCTGGGCCGACCGGAGGTGACGAGTGGGAATGAGCCCGATCAAGAGCCTTGACGCGCCCGCGATCATGAGGATCGGGGCGGCCAGGCTGACGGCCGGACTCGACCGGATGCCCCGACTTGACCTGGAAGCCCACCGCGATATCTTCGGTCCGCTGCCTCGGCTCTCCGCCGAGGAACTGATCTCGATGACCGAGCAGGTCGACCTGCGCGGCCAGGGCGGCGCGGCGTTCCCCTTCGCGCGCAAGCTCAGCGCGGTAGTGAACAACACGGAGGCGAACGACTGCGCGCCGGTCGTGGTCGTCAACGCCACCGAGGGCGAGCCAGGCAGCGTCAAGGACAAGATGCTCATGATCCGCTCGCCGTACCTCATCCTCAGCGGCGCCGCGCTGGTGGCCGAGGCCATCGGCGCCGAGGAGATCGTGATCGGGGTCTCGGGTAACGAACTGGCGAACAGGTCGGTAGAAGCGGCTATCGCGGCCGAACCGGGCCTGCGCAAGATAGCCCGCGTGGTCCGGCTGCCCGACCGGTTCATTTCTGGCGAGTCGGGTGCGCTTGTCCGCGGTATCAATGGCAAACGGCCCGTACCTCCGGGCCGCAAGGTCTTGGCCAGTGACTTCGGCGTGGCAGACCTGCCCACGCTACTGTCGAACGCGTCGACGTTCGCCCAGCTAGCGGTGCTCGCCCTGCTCGGGCCGGAGCGTTTCGCGGCAGTCGGGACACCGGAGGAACCCGGCACGGTCCTGCTGAGCGTGGGCGGTTCCGCCGCGCATCCAGCCGTGGTCGAAGTGCCCACCGGTATTCCGCTGGCGGCGGTCCTCGACATCTGCCAGGCTGCGGCCGGCGACGGCGTCCTGGTCGGCGGGTACCACGGGATGTGGTTGCCGGCCGGTACGGCGTATGCGGTGCCTGTTTCCCGCGAAGGCCTGGCTGCCGTCGGCGGCACCCTCGGCTCGGGGATCGTGCTCCCGCTCGGCGACGGGACCTGCCCGCTCGGTGAGGTGTCACGGATTGCGAGTTACCTAGCTGGCGAGTCGGCGGGCCAGTGCGGCCCGTGCAAGCTCGGCCTGCCCTCCATCGCACGGGCGCTGGCCGCGCTGATCGACGGATCTGGCGGCATCGAGGCGCTCGACGTGGCTAGGCGGTCCGCGGCGGCCGTAGCCGGGCGTGGTGCCTGCTCTCACCCGGACGGCATGACCAGGTTCGTGCTCTCGGCCTTGGACGTGTTCACCGAGGACCTCGCGGCGCATGTCTTTCACTCCTCCTGCGGTCGTCCCGTCCGCGGTGTGCTGCCGCTGCCAACCGGTCCTGAGCAGGAAGAGCAGCAGCGGCTCGTGGTGGACTGGACGCGTTGCCACGGGCACGGGCTCTGCACACACCTGGTGCCGGAGATCATCCACGCGGACGCCCAGGGCTATCCGGTCATCCTCAACATCCCGGTGCCCGACTGGCTGGAAAAGGACGCGCAGCAGGCGGTGCACATGTGCCCGGCGCTGGCTCTGCGTCTCACCAGCGCCACGCCGACGCCGACGCGCACCGCTCCGGTGGCCATCCCCGCGCCCAGCCTGCGTACCGGCCTGATCGGCGGCGCCAGCAAAAGCCGTAAGCAGATCACGGCCGGATAACCTCACGCACTTATCCAGTCATTTCGCAAATAGCTGGTGTGCTTCAGCTGTCTTCCCATGAATGTGACATTCTGCCCGATAGAACGGTGTTGCCTAAGTCCCGCACCGGTCCTGGCGCCGCGGCGAGTCGGCTCGATGTTCCATCGAACCGCCCAGAGCCGGCACAATGTTCCATCGAGCCGGCTGGAATGGGTATAACGCGACTGGTCGCCGCAGAGGCTGGCATTACACCGAGGGCAAGTATGGCGACACGAGAAGCGACGATGGAAATGCGGCGCAACATGGGCGGAGTACCTGTAATGGGCTGTTTCACCAAAGGACCGAAGTGAATGCTAG
>JBAUAY010000608.1:0-3600 GCA_049676235.1 Streptosporangiaceae bacterium | reverse complement strand
ACACCAGGCCGGCCGGGCCGGCGATCACGTCCGCCGACAGTGCGCCGTGCCAGTCCAGCGCCGCGCCCAGCCGGGCCAGGTGCTCGCGCGCCGCCGGCAGGTCCAGGCCGAGTTTGTGGCTGGCCCCGCCTGAGCTGCCCTCGCGGACCCGCTGGCAGGCGTGGCACGCGACCAGCTCACCGCGGGCGAACACCGACTGCACCATGACCAGCGGCCCGGCCACGGCCTGCTGCACCAGCACGCCGGCCTGGTCGAACACTCCCCGCCGCTCGTAGTCCGCCGCCAGCCGCCGCAGCGCGTCGGTCGAGGCGACCCGCCGGACCCCGGCCGACGCGGTCCCGATCGGCGTCTTCACGAAGACCGGCAGCCCGAGCTCCGCCGCGTCCTCCAGCTCTGCCGCGGTCGCCGCCACCACCGCGGCCGGCTGCGGCAGGCCGACCCGGGTCAACGTGCCGAACGCTGACACCTTGTCCTGCACCTGGGCCAGCGCGCCGAATTCGGGCACCGCGGTCGCCAGCCCCGCCGCCTCGATCCGCTCCCGCGCCAGCGACATCACGGCGACCTGCTCCTGCACGGGGAGCAGCAGATCCGTCTGGCGCCGCGCGGCGACGCCCAGGGCGGCGTCCAGCCACCCGAACGGATCACGGCCAACCGCCGGAACCCGGTGCACCCGGCGCACATGCCTGGTCATCCGGGCCAGGCAGAGCCCGCCCGGGGATAGCGCCTCCACCCGGTGGCCGGCCCGGGCCAGCACGGTCGCGCACTGCCGGGCGGTCAGCCCGGCGCCGTCGCTCAGCAGTATCTGCATGGTGCCCTCCGAAGCCCACGTGCGCCTCAGCTTCACGCGGTTCTCAGTTTCCCGGCGTGCCTTAGCTCCCCTGCGCACCGTTTTAGTATATGATGTAAGCATACAGCATATACTTTGTTCGGCAAGAGCGACGGGAAGGAGCCCATTCATGGGACGTGCGCCGCAGATCAGCCGCCACGCGGTGCTGGCCGCCGCGCTGCGGCTGGCCGATGAGCAGGGCCTGGCGGCGGTCACCATGCACGCTGTCGCGAGGAGCCTTCGGGTCACGCCGATGGCGCTGTACCGGCACGTGGACGACAAGAACGCCCTGCTGGACGGGCTGGTCGAACTGCTGCTCACCGAGTATCCGCTGCCGCCGGGCGGGGGCCGCTGGGACGAGCGCCTGGCCGCGCTGGCCGCCGGGATCAGGGACACCGCGCGCAGGCACCCCGCGGTCTTCCCGCTGCTGCTGACCAGGGCGGCTGTCACCCCCGCGGCGCGAGTGGTCCGCGATACGGTGCAGTCCGCGCTGCGCGAAGGCGGCCTGCCCGAGACCGAGGTCGCCCGGGCCGAACGCCTGATCAGTACCGCGGTCCTCGGCTTCGCCGCCAGCGAGGCGGCCGGCCGCTTCCGCCAGCACGACCAGTCCGTCATCGACGCCGACTTCGCCGAACTCCTCCGCTGGCTTCGCCTGCCCCTCGCGGTACCGGACCCAGCAAGGGACGACGCAGATGCCGGACCGCATCCGGCCCCGGCGGAACTCCACCCGGAGGTAGGTCTTCCCGGGCCAGACGGCCGATACTGATCCTGTGCCGCAGGTACTGTGTCCGGTGCTGGTCGGGCGGGATGAGGAGGCCCGTCAGCTGCGGGCTGCCCTGACGGCGGCCGAAGCGGGCCGGGGCAGCGCTGTATTCCTCACCGGGGAAGCCGGGATCGGGAAGTCGCGGCTGGTCCGTGAGACCGTACGTGCGGCGGCCGAGCTTGGCCTGACCGTCCTGGTCGGCCGGGCCGTGGCGGGGGGCGCTTGACCCGTTCCGGCCCGTGCTCGGCCGGCTGGTTCCCGAGTGGCGGCCACCGCAGGGGACGCCGGGGGAGGAGTCCCCTGTCTTCCTGGGCGAGGCGGTGCTGCGGCTGCTGCGCGTGCTGTCCCCGCAGGCCGGCGGCGTGCTCGTACTCGAGGACCTGCACTGGGCCGACCGGGAGACGCTGGCACTGCTCGAGTACCTGGCCGACAACCTGGCGGCCGAACGGGTGCTGTGCGTCGTCACCGTCCGGGACGAAGGCGGTGACGCCGCCGCCCTAGCTAGCGCGCCGGCCGCGCGCGGGTCCGCCGCCGTGCTGCCGCTGGGTCGGCTGAATCCGGCGGCGATGGCGCGGATGGCTCGGGCCTGCCTGGACGCCGCCGACCTGCCAGATACGGTGCAGGCCGTCGTCGCCGAGCGGGCCGAGGGGAGCGATTCTGGCCTTCCGGAGGCCTGGAGCGCGACGGCCGGGCCGGCCACGTCCCCTCGGCGGTCCACCAGCCCATCGACGGACTGTACGACGAGCGCGGATCGTTCCGGGCCGCCGGCGACCTGCGCGGCGTCTTCTCCGCCGTAGACGTCGACGGCGACGGCGAGCTGATCTCGTACTGCACGATCGGCGGGCGCGCCTGCACCGCCTGGTTCGTCCTTACCTACCTACTCGGCCGCGATCACGTCCGCGTCTACGACGGATCGTGGGCTGAGTGGGGCCGGATGGCCGACACCCCGGTGGAGCAGTCGTAACCCGCTCTATCCGGGCGGTCATGCGCCGAGGATCGCTTCCTGGTGACGCCCGCCCCGCCAAGCTGGCAGAGTCATATCAAGAGCGGCGAGTTCATGTCGATTTCGGCGCGACGGGCTATGACCTGGCAGGCGTCAGGCCAGGATGTATGGGAACAGCCCCGTGGCGAACAGGGAGGGGACCTGGTGGGTACTGGAAAGGTCAGCACGGGCACGCCGACGCGGCTTCGGTCCTTCGATCCTGTCCGGCTCGCCGACCTTGAACGCCGGGCCTGGGTGGGATATTACCTACGTCGCTGGCCTCAGGTCCTGCACGCCTCGATCGGGCTGGTCAGGCTGGGCTTCGGCATGGACTGGTACCGCACCATGCACGCCGCCTGGCTGGTGCTGCGCGCTACGCAACTGTGGGCGCCCTACCCCGACAACAACCCCAAACGTGCCCGGGCCTGCATGCGGCGGTTCTACGCGCTGGTCAGGCTCACCTACGGCGAGCCGTCCAACCCGGCCAAGGCCGCCGAGCTGGAGGTCGAGTGGTGGCGCGTGCACCGCGAGATTCAGCACCAGCCCGGTTCCACGCTGGACGAGCTGGTCGACGCGCTGACCCGGCTTTACTGCTACCTTTTCGGCGAGCCCGAGGAAGCGGTCCGGCCGGCCGCGGTACACCGGGCGGCGGCGATGCACCTGTCCGATCAGTGGGTGGAGCAGGGCTGCCAGCCCGACAGCCGGCTGCTCCCGCTAGAACACGCGGCCCTGGTCCGCGCCTGGTCTGCCCTCCTCGCCGCCGTCCACCATTGATCCCGGGGAGGAGACCCGGACGGGCCAGGGCGCGTCCGCGGTGACCCGGGCCAGGCTTCGGCAGAACCGGGCGCGTTCGGCCGGTGGCAGCACGTCGGTGAGCCGGGCCAGTTCGGCAGAAAGCTCACGGTGGAAGGCCCTCGCCGCGTCGCGGCCGCCCGGCGTGAGGGCAACCGACAGCGCGCGCCGGTCGCCAGGGACGGCGGTCCGGGCGATCAGGCCGCGGCGTTCGGCCCGGTCGGCCAGCCCGGTGAG
>JBAUAY010000607.1:0-6451 GCA_049676235.1 Streptosporangiaceae bacterium | reverse complement strand
GTCCTCCACCACCGCGATCAAGGCCGCGGTCGCGGCGGGAGCCGGGTCCGGTCCGGCGGTGCTCAGTTCGCTGGCCGTCGCGGCGGAGCTATCGGCCGGAACGCTGCGCGCGGTCCCGGTCACCGGCGTGGACCTGACCCGCACGCTCCGGGTGGTGTGGACCCCGGGCCGCCGCCTGACCGGCCCGGCCCGCGACCTTTACACGATCGCGGCCCGATCCGCCGGCCGCGCCCGGACCTGAACCCGCCGACGCTGGGCTCACTGCCGCCCGAACCGGGACGCCGGGGAACTGGCGGGCCGCGCGCTGGGCCGCGCTGGCCAGCGCCAGCGTACCGACGTAGCACAGCAGTGCCACCCCGGTCAGGACGGCCATCGCCAGCGACGCGCCCGCCTGGCCGTTGCGCACGAAGATCTCCCCGGCGCCGAACGCGCCCCCGATGGCAGTCAGGCCGGCCGCCGCCAGCACGGCGAGCCGCCGGTCCCGTACGGCCACGGCCCTGGCCACGAGCAGGATCGCGGTACCGATCAGGGCCAGGCCGAGCAGCGCGTGGACCGTCAGCGCCAGCGGAGCGGTGGCGATCTCGCCGAAGATCCCGGCGTGCGCGTCGGAGGCCGGGACGGCGACGTAGAGGTTCAGGAAGATGCCCAGGCCGTACTGGACCACCAGCATGATCAGCGCCGCCACGCATACCCGGCGCAGTCCGGCGCGCCCCGGCCTGCGTGTGTGCCTGCCCAGAGCCACGAGTTTGTCAAGACCGGCATCCATCGGACCCGCTCACCGTCCCTTTCTCATGCGGCCATGTCCGTGCGCTCCCATCAACTAACTACGGCCGCCGGTCCGGCGCAGTTCAGCGGTGTCCGCTAATGCACCGGAAATCACGTTCGCCCGGGCGTAATCGGGGCTTTTACGGCAGTTCGTGGTTCCGGCACCATCGTGGTGTAACCCGCCGGAAACATCCGGCATAGATCATGAATCATGCAGACGCGCCGGATCCTGATCGGATGCGACTTTACCTATGTCGCCGCCGTCAACACGCCGGTGATCTTCCAGGTGCAGCCGGCCGAATCCGCGCACATCTCGATCGAGAACCGGCGGTGGGCGTCGGAGCCTGCCATGGCCATCCGCGGCTACACCGACCTGTACGGCAACCCGTGCCTGCGCGCGGTGCTGCCCGCGGGCCGGTCCAGCTTCCGGTACCAGGCCGCGGCCGTGGTGCCCGACTTGACCGAGGAGGTGGATGAGGATGCGCCCGAGTGCGCGCCCGATGCCCTCCCCGACGAGACCTTGATCTACATCCTGCCGAGCCGGTACTGCCTGCCCGACGTGCTCGGCAACGAGGCCTGGTCGCGCTTCGGCGGGCTGAAGCCCGGGTACCGCCGGGTGCAGGCCATCTGCGATCACGTGCACGGCCACCTGACTTTCGAGTACGGCAGCACGACCGCCCTGTCCAGCGCCGCCGACGTCAACCTGGGACGGCGCGGGGTCTGCCGTGACTTCACCCATCTCGCGATCTCGTTCTGCCGGGCGCTGAACATCCCGGCCCGCTACGTGTTCGGTTACCTGCCCGACCTCGACGTCCCGCCGGACCCGGCGCCGATGGACTTCGCGGCCTGGATGGAGGTGTGGCTGGGCGATCAGTGGTGGACCTTCGATCCCCGCAACAACACCAGGCGCAAAGGCCGTGTCGTGATCGGCCGGGGGCGGGATGCCTCCGATGTCGCCATGGCCACCACGTTCGGCGGCCCGTTGCTCGAGTCGATGCTGGTCCAGGCGGAGGAAGACCACACGGGGGAGGGAGCCCGATGATGCTTGATGCTTCGGTGCTGCAGGCCCCGGTGCTCGATCACCGCGGGCTCGACCTGGGCGCCGCCCGGCGCGTCAGCTACGTTCTCCAGCAGAGCTTCCGCTACGAATACGACGCGCCGGTGGAGTCGCTGCGGCAGCGGCTGATCATCGTGCCTCCGGCCCGCCACGGCAACCAGTACCTGCGTGCCTACCGGCTCGAGGTGACCGGCGCGAAGGCGCGGCGCCGGGTGCGCCGGGACGCGGCCGGCAACGTCGTCGCCTGGCTGCGGGCCGAACGCGTGCCGCACTCGATCGAGTTCCGGCTGGCCGCCGTGCTCGAACGGATCCGCGACGACGGGCCCGCGGTCCTCGAGGCCGGGGCGCTGCACAGCCCGCGCCTGCTGCGGCCAACCCCGCTCACCGCGGCGGACGAGGCACTGCGCGCCATGGCCACGTACATCGTCCGCCAGACCGCCCGGCCCGACGAGGAACCCAAGGCCCCCGAGAACCCCGAGGAGACCGCCGAGCGGATCTGCGCCGCCGTATTCGGGGCGATCACCTACGAATACGGCATCACGACGGTCACGACCACGGCCGCCGAGGCGCTGGCCTCCGGGCGCGGCGTCTGCCAGGACTTCGCGCACGTGATGCTGGCCCTGTGCCATCTGC
Source organism: Streptosporangiaceae bacterium (assembly GCA_049676235.1). GTDB lineage: Bacteria > Actinomycetota > Actinomycetes > Streptosporangiales > Streptosporangiaceae > Palsa-504. The sequence continues at coordinate 3,996 of JBAUAY010000607.1, read as the reverse complement.
TTCGGCTGCCGGCCAGGTACGTGTCGGGACACCTGCTCGGCCAGGGCGGCACCCACGCCTGGGTGGAGGTGATCGTGCCGCGCGCCGACCACGCCGGGGTCATCGCCTTCGACCCGTGCCACGGCCGCCGCACTGACGGCGGCTACGTCACCGTCGCGACCGGCCGCGACTACTCAGACGTCGCCCCGACCTCCGGCTCCTACGTCGGCGCATCCCCCGGCCGCCTGACCGCCGACCGCCGGGTAGGGGTCCTGGCCGCCGCCTGACGCCGGTACCTCAGGGTTCACACGGGTCTCGTGAATTGCCACGGTACCAACCGAGTGCCGCAAATCGGGCGCCGCCAATGTATCAAGCGGACTTGCTGCCGCTCTGACCGGGTAAGAGACATGCATCAAGCGGACTTTCTGCCGCTCTGACCGGGTAAGAGGCACGGCTGCGGGCGGTTAGGAGCGGCTGCGAAGCCGATTTGACGAATGTGTCAGGGCTGAAGATCGCGAACTGGCCTGGAGGCAGAAGATGGACCAGATGGGGGAAGGGCCATCCGGACCTGATCCCGCACTGCCCTCTGGTGAAGGTGACGGCGAGGCTACGCGTGCCTCCTGGGGTCGTTATCCCGTCATCCGGCCGGGGCTGGCTGACCCGGCGCACCCTTCGCCTGAGCCGGCCACGGAGGTCGCGTCCGGTCAGCCGCCGACGTTTATCCCGCCGCGTCCCCAGGAGATGGACCAGGTGGGGGAGGGGCCATCCGGGCCTGTGCCTGGTCCCGCACTGCCCTCTGGCGTAGGTGACGGCGAGGCTACGCGTGCCTCCTGGGGTCGTTATCCGGTCATCCGGCCCGGGCGGGCTGACCCGGCGCACCCTTCGCCTGAGACGGCCATGGACGTCGCACCCGGTCATCCGCCGACGTACATCCCGCCGCGCCCCCAGCCGCCGACGTATATCCCGCCGCGTCCCCAGGAGATGGACCAGGTGGGGGAGGGGGCATCCCGGCCTGTGCCTGGTCCCGCACTGCCCTCTGGCGTAGGTGACGCCGAGGCTACGCGTACCTCCTGGGGTCGTTATCCGGTCATCCGGCCCGGGCTGGCTGACCCGGCGCACCCTTCGCTTGAGACGGCCACGGACGTCGCACCCGGTCATCCGCCGACGTACATCCCGCCGACTCGGCCGCCGTCAGACGTCGTTAGGTACGGCCCGGGGGTTCCCGCCAGCGTGCCCGCAAGCAAGGCCGGGCCGGAGGCGGAGCGCGTCTGGCGTACCGGCCATCTGCCCGAGCCGTCCCGGCGCCCGCTCAGGCTGCGCCGGCTGTTCGGATCAGCGCTCACCGTGATCTTGCTTGCGGCGAGCGGCGTGGTGCTGTATCTGCACTTCCATCACGCGCCGTTCCGCGTGACCGGTGTCAAGATATTGCAGCAGACGAAAAACAAGTGCGTGGATGACGTGACCGGGCAGATCACCACCAACGGTGCGGCCGGGACGGTCTCCTATCAATGGGTGTTCCGGCCAGGTCAGCAGGCGCCTCAGCCGCTCAGCCAATCGGTCGTCGGCGGGCAGCATGTCCTGTACGTGACCACCGTCGTCGAGGGCCAGGGCCAGAGCCACGGCAGCGCGTCGGAGACGGCCACATTGCAGGTCCTTGGCCCCGGCCAGGGGACCGCTTTCACTGCTGTGATCGTCCGTTGCTGATGAACGTCTGTCGCCGGCGAGCAGGCCGCCTTATCCCTAGACCTACCGAACGTGACGCCGGGTCTCACAAACCTGGCTGACGTCGCAAAGGAGGATCTCCATGGCGGAGTGGGATGTTCCCGGATACACCGAGCTGAAAGCGCTTGGCTCGGGCGGATTCGGCGACGTGGTGCTGGCCAGGCACAACGCGTCAGGCACCCTGGTGGCGATCAAATACCTGCACGGTGACCTGCTAGCCGACCAGGAATTCGCCGAGATGTTCCGCGGCGAGGCGACGGTGCTGGCCTACCTGGATGACCCGAACGTCGTCCGGCTGTACGAATACGTCGAATCGCCGTCGGGCGCCGCCATCGTCATGGAACTGATCGACGGCGTCACGCTGCGCGAGATCTTGACTCATCAGGGCAGGACCACGGCGGAGGCGGCGCTGGTAGTTTTGCAGGGCTCGCTGCTGGGCCTGGCGGCCGCGCACCGGCATGGCGTCGTGCACCGGGACTACAAGCCAGAGAACGTGCTGGTGGACGGGCACGGTGCCAGTAAGCTGACCGACTTCGGCATCGCGGCGCGCGCCGGTGACCGCCCCTTCCCGGCGGGCACTTTGCTGTACGCGGCGCCCGAGCAGATGGCCGGCGCCTCCGCCAGCCCGGCTGCTGATGTCTACGCGGCCACGGCCACCTTTTACGAGTGCCTCACTGGCCGTCCGCCCTTCACCGGAGAATCCGCCAAAGCGCTGCTCTCCCAGCATTACTCCGAGCCGGTGCCCCTGGAGCCGGTACCCGCACCGCTGCGGCCACTGGTGGCCGCCGGGATGGCCAAGGACCCCAGACAGAGGCCGACTGACGCTAACACCTTTGTCATCGCCCTCAATGCGGCTGCCTCAGTCGCTTACGGCCCGGACTGGGAGGATCGCGGCCGGTCGCATCTGGGCGAGGCGGCGCTGCTGCTGGCGGCGCTGTGGCCGTCCGGCGGACCGCCCGCGGTCGAAGGCATCACCGTGGAGCGGATCCCCCTACGCCAGCGTAACTGGCGCTCCCAGGTCAGGCATTTCGGCGCGGCCAAGGCCGTCATCATGGCCGCCATCGTCGTCGCGGCCGCGGCCGCAGCCGCGATCGTGGGCACGGCCCTGGCCGCTGGCCTGACCAGGCACGGCAGCACATCTCCTGTCACGCTTCCGGCGGTCACCCGCGTGTCCCCGGCCAGCGGCAGCACCGTGGGCGGGAGCACGGTGACCATCACCGGGACCGGCCTGGACCACGCGACCGTCGTCCGCTTCGGCGGCGTAGCCGGCACGATCGCCGCCGATTCGGATACGCAGATCACCGTGACCAGCCCGCCCAGCACCGACACCGTGGACATCACCGCGACCACCGCGGCCATCACCGCCGATTCAGGCACGCAGATCACCGGCACCGGCACCGGCACCGTGGACATCACCGTGACCACACGGGACGGCATCTCAGATCCCACCACCGCCGACCACTACACCTACACCGCCCCGCGGCCGGCGGTCACCGGCGTATCCCCGGACGGCGGCAGCACCGCGGGTGGGACCACGGTGTCCATCACCGGGACCGGCCTGGCCGGCGCCACCGGGGTCCGCTTTGGCGCCGCTGCCGCGGTCATCGCCGCCGATTCGAGCACGCAGATTACCGTGACCAGCCCGCCCGGCACGGGCACCGTGACCATCACCGTGACCACCGCGGCCGGCACCTCAAAGACCACCGCCGGCCACTACACCTATGCCACACGGCCGAAACCATCCCAGTCGATCTCGTTCACCGTCCCGGCCTCGGGGACGGCGGGCGGCTCGGCGACCTTGTCGGCCACCGGCGGCGGCTCCGGTAATCCGGTCGTGTTCTCCGTTGACCCCGCCAGCGGCCCGGGGGTGTGCACCGTGTCCGGCGCGACGGTGACCTACACCGCGGCGGGCCGGTGCGTGATTGACGCCAACCAGGCCGGGACCGGCACCTACGCGGCGGCACCCCAGGTCCAGCGGGCGATCACGGTCAACGGGAAAGCCCAGTCGATCTCGTTCACCGTCCCGGCCTCGGGGACGGCGGGCGGCTCGGCGACGTTGTCGGCCACCGGCGGCGGCTCCGGTAATCCGGTGGTGTTCTCCTCCGGCAGCCCGGGGGTGTGCACGGTGTCCGGCGCGACGGTGACCTACGCCGCGGCGGGCCAGTGCGTGATCGACGCCAACCAGGCCGGCAACGGTACCTACGCGGCGGCACCCCAGGTCCAGGGGACGATCACGGTCGGCAGCGGCCAGAAACTATCCCAGTCGATCTCGTTCACCGCTCCGGTCCCGGGGAC